>JANNGJ010000445.1:0-7759 GCA_031403815.1 Burkholderiales bacterium
GTATTTCACGGCGGAGGCGTCGGCCAGGAACTCGCGTTGGCGGCTGACGGCGGCCTGCAGCAGGCGCCCCGCCGCCCAGCCGAGCGAGCCCACCGCCATCAAGCCCAGGCCGAACAAGGCGCCGAGGCCGCGCCGGCCGCGATCGTCGGGCTCCCACAGCGACAGGCCCAGGCCCCAGATCATCTGCAGGCCCCAGACCAGGCCCACGAGGCGCATGTTCAGGCGCGTGTCGCCGTGCACCAAGTGGCTGAACTCATGCGCGACGACGCCCTGCAGCTCCGCACGCGTCAGGCGCTCCAGCGCGCCGCGCGTGACGGCCACCACCGCATCGCTTTGGCCCCAACCGGCCGCGAAGGCGTTGATGGCGTCGTCCCTGGGCAGCACCCACGCGGCCGGTGCACCCGCGGCGCCGCCGCTGTGGCCCGAGGCAATCGCCATTTCTTGCACCACGTTGGCAAAGCGCCGCTCCAGGCTGCCCAGCTCGCCACCGGCAGTGACTTGCGCGGCGCGCCCCCCGGCCAGCCGCGCCACATGGGCGCCGCCCTCGCCCAGGCGCACGGTTTCGATCCAGCAGCCACCGAGCACGAAGAGCAGCACCAGGGCGGTGTTGGTCTCGAAGAACAGGGTGGGAAAGCTGCGGGCGAAGGGGAAAGTCAGCCAGTAGATCAGCGCCAGCACTGCATTCACGGCCAGCAGCAGGCCGACCACGACGAGCGCAAACAGGGCCAGCAGGCGCAGCGTCGATTGCCGCGCCGTGCGCTCGTGCTGGCGAAAGCGCATGGCCGTCTATCTACCTTTTCCGATCCCGTGGCAACTTGCCGTCCCGTTGCCGTGACCCCCTACCGTCCCGTTCGGGCTGAGCTTGTCGAAGCCCTGCCACCTCAGTGCGAACGGACTTGGGCCTGTAACGAAAGGGGCAAGCCTCATCAGAGCGTGACCTTGACGGCGCTGCGCTCGGCCTCGTTGGCGGTGGCTTCGAGCATCGCCGCTGGCTTGAAGCTGAAGACCGCGGCAACGACGTTGGTGGGCACTTGTTGCGCCGCGTTGTTGTACTCCAGCACGCTGTCGTTGAAGGCCTGGCGGGCGAAGGCGATGCGGTTCTCGGTGTGGCCGAGTTCCTCGCTCAGCTCGCGCAGCGTGGCGTCGGCCTTGAGTTCGGGGTAGGCCTCGACGACGACGGCCAGCTGCCGCAGTGCACCGGCCAGTGCACCCTCGGCGCCGGCCAGGGCGCCGATGCGTGCCGCATCGGCCGGCTTGCCGCGCGCGGACTCGCCGGCGCTCTTGGCCGTGTTGCGCGCAGCGATCACGGCTTCGAGCGTGTCGCGCTCGTGCTGCACGTACTTGCGCGCCACATCCACGAGGTTGGGGATCAAGTCGTAGCGGCGCTTCAACTGCACGTCGATCTGCGCAAAGGCATTGGCGATCTCGTTGCGCACGCGGACCAGGCGGTTGTAGGCCGCCAGCATCCACAGGGCCAGTGTGACCAGGACGATCCAGGTGACGATTTGCGTGGCGCTCATGGTCAGGCTTCGTGGTGGTGATGGGCGGCAATGTACGGCAGCGTGGCCCCTACAATTGCGCCACCATGGCAGGAATCGACCCCACCCCCGATGAAGTGCGCAGTTTCATTGCCGCCGGGCTGGCCTGCGAGCACCTCGAGGTCGAGGGCGACGGCCGCCACTTCTTCGCCACCGTCGTGGCCGCCGAGTTCGAGGGCCGCTCGCGCGTGGCCCGCCACCAGCGCGTCTATGCAGCGCTCGGCGATAGAATGCGCGAACAAATTCACGCCCTGTCGATGAAGACGCTGACACCTGCCGAGTGGCACACCAGCCGCCCGGCTGACGCCCAACCGGCCCACCACCACTGACCCTGCCCGCGGCGCACAAGCTGCGGGTGGCGGTTGGCGGCGTTCGGCAACGGCGCAGGTCCACCGGTCTCCCGCGGCGCGTGCGTCCGGCACCTGACGGACGACAATCATGGACAAGCTTCTCATTCGCGGTGGCCAACGGCTGCAAGGCGAGGTGCCGATTGCCGGCGCCAAGAACGCCGCCCTGCCCGAGCTGACCGCCGCCTTGCTGGTGGGCGCGCCGGTCACGCTGTCCAACGTACCTCGCCTGCAAGACGTGTCCACCATGCTCAAGCTGCTGCGCAACATGGGCGTGGTGGCAGAGCGCCATGCCGATGCGCCAGAAACGGTGACGCTGGACGCTTCTACGATCAGCGCCGCCGAAGCGCCCTACGAGTTGGTCAAGACCATGCGCGCGTCCATCCTGGTGTTGGGCCCGCTGCTGGCGCGCCTGGGCCAGGCCAAGGTGTCGCTGCCGGGCGGTTGCGCCATTGGCTCGCGGCCGGTGGACCAGCACATCAAGGGCCTGCAGGCGATGGGCGCCGAGATCAGCGTCGAGCATGGCTACATCCTGGCCCGGGCCACGCGCCTGAAGGGCGCCCGCATCACCACCGACATGGTCACTGTCACCGGCACCGAGAACCTGCTGATGGCCGCCACCCTGGCTGACGGCGAGACCCTGCTCGAAAACGCGGCGCAGGAGCCCGAAGTCACCGACCTGGCCGAGCTGCTGATTGCGATGGGCGCGAAGATCGAAGGCCAGGGCAGTGGCCGCATTCACGTGCAAGGCGTGAGCAGCCTGCACACGCCGCAGGGCGGCCACCGCATCATTCCCGACCGCATCGAAACCGGCACCTTCCTGTGCGCCGTGGTGGCCGCAGGCGGCGACGTAACCCTGCGCGGCACGCGGGCCGACCACCTCGATGCGCTGATCGACAAGCTGCGCGAGGCCGGCGCGACCATCGAAGCTGGCACCGACTGGATTCGCGTGCGCATGGATGTGCGGCCCAAGGCGGTGGGTTTTCGCACCAGCGAGTACCCAGCCTTTCCGACTGACATGCAGGCTCAGTTGATGACGGTGAATTGCATTGCCCACGGCAGCGCGCGCATCAGCGAGACCATCTTTGAGAACCGCTTCATGCACGTCAACGAGCTGGTGCGCCTGGGCGCCAGGATCGAAGTCGATGGCCACACCGCGGTGGTGCACGGCGTGCCGCAGCTCTCGGGCGCCACCGTGATGGCCACCGACTTGCGCGCCTCGGCCAGCCTGGTGATCGCCGGCCTGGTGGCCGACGGCCAGACCCAGGTCGAGCGCATCTACCACCTCGACCGCGGCTACGACCGCATGGAAGCCAAGCTGCGCGCGATTGGCGCCGACATCGAGCGGGTTCCGGGATGATCACACTGGCACTCTCGAAAGGCCGCATCCTCGATGACTGCCTGCCGCTGCTGAAGGCCGCCGGCATCGAGGTGCTGGAAGATCCCGAGACCTCGCGCAAGCTGATCCTGGCTACCAGCCGGCCCGATGTGCGCGTGGTGCTGGTGCGTGCCAGCGACGTGCCGACCTATGTGCAGCACGGCGGCGCCGACCTCGGCGTGGCGGGCAAAGACATCCTGCTTGAACACAGTGGTGACGGCCTGTACCAGCCGCTGGACCTGAAGATTGCCCGCTGCCGCTTGAGTGTGGCCACGCGCGCCGATTTCGACTACGCCCGCGCCATCCAGCAGGGCTCGCGCATCCGGGTGGCCACCAAGTACACCGGCGTGGCGCGCCAGCACTTTGCCGACAAGGGCGTACACGTCGATCTGATCAAACTCTATGGCTCGATGGAGCTTGCGCCACTGACGGGGCTGGCGGACGCCATCGTTGATCTGGTGTCGTCGGGCAACACCCTGCGTGCCAACAATCTGGTCGAGGTCGAGCACATCGTTGACATCTCGTCGCGCCTGATCGTCAACCAGGCCGCGCTGAAACTCAAGCAGAGTGCCATCCGGCCGCTGATCGACGCGTTTGAGAGGGCGGTACAGGCGTGAGCACGGTGCGGCGTTTGGCCACGACCCAGGCTGACTTCGAAGCGCAGTTCGCGGCGCTGCGCTGGTCGGCCGAGAACGACGCGGCGGTTGACGCCACCGTGGCCGCCATCCTGGCCGACGTGCGCGAGCGCGGCGACGCCGCAGTGCTCGCCTGCACCGCGCGTTTCGATGGCCTGGACGCTGCCAGCGTGGCCGCGCTGGAGGTGTCGAAAGACGAACTGGCGGCTGCGCTCGCGACCATCACGCCCGACCAACGCCGCGCGCTCGAAGCCGCGGCCGAGCGCGTGCGCGCCTACCACCAGCGTCAGTTCGACGCCACCTGCCGCGGCTTTGCCTACTGCGACGCCGACGGCACCCTGCTTGGCCAGAAGGTGACGCCGCTCGACCGCGTCGGCGTGTATGTGCCCGGCGGCAAGGCGGCCTACCCATCCTCGGTGTTGATGAACGTGCTGCCGGCGCGCGTGGCGGGCGTGGGCGAGATCATCATGGTGGTGCCGACCCCGCGCGGCGAGCGCAATGCCCTGGTGCTGGCCGCCGCCCACATCGCTGGTGTCGACCGCGTCTTCACGCTCGGCGGCGCGCAGGCCGTGGCCGCGCTGGCCTATGGCACCGCGACGATCCCGCGCGTCGACAAGATCACCGGTCCCGGCAATGCTTACGTCGCCAGCGCCAAGAAACAGGTCTTCGGCCAGGTCGGCATCGACATGATTGCGGGGCCGAGCGAAATTCTGGTGCTGGCCGACGGCAGCACGCCGCCCGACTGGGTAGCGATGGACCTGTTCAGCCAGGCCGAGCACGACGAGCTGGCACAAAGCATTCTGCTCAGTCCCGATGCGACCTACGTCGACGCCGTGGCCGCGGCCATGGAGCGCCTGCTGCCGACGCTGCCGCGCGAGCAGATCATCCGCGCCTCGCTGGCTGGCCGCGGTGCGCTCATCCACACCCGCTCGATGGAAGAGGCTTGCGCCATCAGCAACCGCATCGCGCCCGAGCACCTTGAAGTCTCCAGCGCGAACCCTGAGCGCTGGGAGCCGCTGCTGCGGCATGCCGGTGCGATCTTCCTCGGCCGCTTCACCAGCGAAAGCCTGGGCGACTATTGCGCCGGGCCCAACCATGTGCTGCCCACGGCGGGCACGGCGCGCTTCTCTTCGCCGCTCGGTGTCTATGACTTCGTCAAACGCAGCAGCCTGATCGAAGTGAGCGCCGCGGGCGCCCAGTCACTCGGCGAGATCGCGTCCGTGCTGGCACACGGGGAGGGCCTGCAGGCGCATGCGCGTGCCGCCGAAATGCGCCTCGGCGTGCCCGACACCGCGCCGGTGACTTCGCCTGCGTTCGAGGTCCGGCCGGTCACCGAGGCCAATGTCGACGACCTGATCAAGCTCAAGACGACACCCGAGCAGGAGCGGTTTGTTGCCTCGGTATCCAAGTCGCTGGCGCAGGCGGCCTACCGCCCGGCGGGCCGCCCGCTCGGCCTGTACGCCGATGGCAAGCCGGTGGGTCTGCTGCTGCTGTGGGATGCGCGCCGCGACCCCGACTTGGCCGAGCGAGCCGACCAGCTCTACCTCTGGCGCCTGAGCATCGACGCGCGCTTCCAGCGCCAGGGCCACGGCCAGGCGGCGATGCGCTGGCTGATCGAGGAAGCGCGGCGCATGGGCGTGGCCAGCGTCGGCCTGTCGCATGTGCCCGAGAACCCGGTGGGGACGTTTTACGAGCGCTTTGGGTTTCGCTACACGGGCAAGGTCAACGAGGGCGAGCATGAGATGGTGCTGCCCTTGACAGCGTCGCAGCATGGCCATGGCGCTCAGTAGTGATAGCGAAGCTGCGCAATCAACAGTGCCCCGGCTTCGATCCGATAAACCATGCGGTGTTCGTCATTGATGCGGCGTGACCAATACCCGGAGAGTGCGTGTTTGAGCGGTTCGGGTTTGCCGATGCCGGAGAAGGGTTCGCGCTGGACCTCGCCGATGAGCTTGTTGATGCGCTCGACCATCTTGCGGTCTTGTTTTTGCCAGTACAGATAGTCCTCCCATGCTTCGTCGGCAAAGATCAGTTTCACGTCGCCAGCTTTCGCTGCACGCCCTTGCCGGCGTCGAGCTGCGTGGTGGCCGACAGCAGGCGCCTGGCGTTGCTGGGGTTGCGCAGCAGGTAAGCCGTTTCTTCCAGGGCCTGGTAGTCGTCAAGCGACAGCATGACCACGGCCTGTTCACCGTTGCGGGTGATGATCAGGGCCTCATGGTCGTTGCACACGCGGTCCATCGTCTGGGCCAGGTTGGCGCGGGCCGCGGAGTAGGTAATGGCATCCATCGTTTGCCTCCGATAAGTACGTGTTATTGTACAACTCAATGAAGCCCAGCGATCTCACCCGCCGTATCGCGCGCACCATCCGCCAAGACGTGACCTCGAGCGCCGGCTACGCCATCCAGCCCAGCGCTGGCATGGTCAAGCTCGACGCGATGGAGAACCCGTTCGGCCTGCCACCAGCCTTGAAGCGCGCGCTCGGTGAACGGCTGGCCGAGGTGGCGATCAACCGCTACCCGATCAACAAGGGTGACGTGGCTGCCGCGCTGGCGCAGCACTTCGAGGTGCCGGCGGGCTGCAAGCTGATCGTCGGCAATGGCTCGGACGAGTTGATCGATTTGCTGTCGGTCGCCTGCCATCAGCCCCAAGGGCCGGTCGCGACAGTGCTCGCACCGCTGCCCGGCTTCGTCATGTACGAGATGTCGGCGCGGCTGCGCGGGCTGAAGTTCGTCGGCGTGCCGCTGACGTCGAACTTCGAGCTCGACGAGGCCGCCATGCTCGCGGCCATCGAGCGCGAGCGGCCGGCGCTGACCTACATCGCCTACCCCAATAACCCGACCGGCAACCTGTTCGACGAGGCCGTCGTGCAGAAGATCGTCGATGCCATTGGCGCGCAGGACGGGCTGGTGGTGTTCGACGAGGCGTATCAACCGTTTTCTTCGCGCACCTGGATGCCCAGGCTGGCAACGCACGAGCATGTGCTGGTGCTGCGCACGCTGTCGAAATTCGGCCTCGCCGGTGTTCGCATGGGCTACCTGGCCGGAGCGGCAGCGTTGATTGCGCAGATCGACAAGGTGAGCCCGCCTTACAACATCAGCGGCCTCAACGCCGAGGCGACACTGTTCGCGCTGGAGCATGCCGAGGTCTTCGCCGAGCAGGCGGCGCTGCTGCGCCGCGAGCGCGAGCGGCTGATGATCGAGCTGCGCGCCATGCCCGGCGTCATCGCATTTCCGAGCGAAGCCAACATGATCCTCGTGCGCGTGCCCGATTCGAAACGTACCTTCGAAGGCATGATGCAGCGCAAGGTGCTCGTCAAGCACATCGCCGGCCTGCACCCGCTGCTGGCCAACTGCCTGAGACTGACCGTGGGCACACCGGAAGAAAACACCCTGATGATCGACGCCCTGAAAGCGAGTTTGTGATGAGCCGCATTGCCGAAGTCCAGCGCAACACCAAGGAGACGCAGATCCGCGTCAAAGTGAACCTCGACGGCAGCGGCGCCGCCAAGCTCGCCACGGGCATCGGTTTCTTCGACCACATGCTCGACCAGATCGGGCGCCACGGCCTGATCGACCTGGAGATCGAAGCCCAGGGTGACCTGCACATCGACGGACACCACACGGTCGAAGACGGTCACTTCGAGCGTATTGCGCTTCAGCTCATCGAGGCTGAGCGCATCGGGGTGACTTGGCACCAGCGCAACCGGAATCTTGGGGAATCCGAGACCGATCGAAGTGGCCGCCGCTTGCCGCATGAAACCTTCACAGACCAACGATGACGCCGGAACGCCGGCCGCCTCGCACGCCGCACTCACCCGCAACACGGCGGGTGTGCAGCTCCCTCAACAGCCCATGCCGGAGA
>JANNGJ010000446.1:0-6857 GCA_031403815.1 Burkholderiales bacterium
ACCGCCGAGCCGCCGCAGACCACGATGCCGGAGGACAGCAGCTCCTCGTAGCCCGAGTCGCGGATCACCTGGTGCACCAGCGAGAAGATCTCTTCGATGCGCGGCTCGATCACGCCCGACAGGGCCTGGCGGCTGAGCAGGCGCGGGCCGCGGTCGCCCAGGCCCGGCACCTCGAGGTTTTCACTCGGGTCGGCCAGCAATTGTTTGGCCACGCCGTACTCGACCTTGATCTCTTCGGCGTCCTTGGTCGGGGTGCGCAAGGCCATCGCGATGTCGCTGGTGATGAGGTCGCCGGCGATCGGGATCACGGCAGTGTGGCGCACCGAGCCGCCGGTGAAGATCTGCACGTCGGTGGTGCCGGCGCCGATGTCCACCATGGCCACGCCCAACTCCTTCTCGTCGGCCGACAGCACGGCGTGGCTCGACGCGCTCGGGTTGAGCACCAGCTGCTCCACCTCCAGGCCGCAGCGGCGCACGCACTTGACGATGTTCTCGGCGGCACTCTGCGCCCCGGTGACGATGTGGACCTTGACTTCGAGGCGGCCGCCGCTCATGCCGATCGGCTCCTTGACCTCGTGGCCGTCGATCACGAACTCCTGCGGCTCCACCAGCAGCAGGCGCTGGTCAGTCGGGATGTTGATGGCCTTGGCGGTTTCAACCACGCGCGCCACATCCACCTGGGTGACCTCCTTGTCGCGCACGATCACCATGCCGGTGCTGTTCTGGCCGCGGATGTGGCTGCCGGTGATGCCGGTATAGACACGGGTGATCTTGCAGTCGGCCATCAGCTCGGCCTCTTTGAGCGCCAGCTGGATCGACTGCACCGTGGCGTCGATGTTCACCACCACGCCGCGCTTCAGGCCATGCGAAGGTGCAATGCCCAGGCCCGCGACGCGCAGCGAACCGTCGGGCATGACCTCGGCCACCACGGCCATCACCTTGGCCGTGCCGATGTCCAAGCCGACGATCAGATCCTTGTATTCCTTGGCGGCCATCTTGGTGTCCTTGATTGTTCTCAGCGTGGCGCGGCCACGGCGGTGGATGTCGATACGCCGCGCAGGCGCAAGGCGTAGCCGTCGGGGTGGCGCAGGTCAGCCGCCAGCAGGGTTCGCGCGGTGCCGCTGGCGTCGGCAAAGCGTTGCGTCGCCTGGGCGTAAGTGCGCACGAAGCGCGCAGTGCGGGCGACCAGCTCGTCTTCGTTGCCACGGCCGAGTTCGAGGTCGGCACCACTGCCGAGCTCGACATGCCAGGAGCCGCGGCTCGACAAACTCACCCGCTCGATGCGCGCGCCCAGCGGCGCCAACGTGGCGGCCAGGCGCCGCTGCAAGGCCAGCATCTGTGCCGCGCTGCCCTGCGGGCCGGCCAGGGTGATCAAGTCTTCGTCTTCGACGTCGCCCAGGTTGGCCTCGAAGACCTCGCCGCGCGTGTTGACCAGGCGCTCGTTGCCACTGTCCTTGTCGTCGGGACCCTGCCAGAGTGCCGCGGCGCGGTGCTCTTCGAGTGTGACGGCCAGGCGGTTCGGCCAGACCCGGCGCACCACCGCCTGGCGCACCCAGGGCACGGCCTCGAAGGCGGCGCGTGCGCGCTCCAGGTCGAAGCTGAAGAAGTTACCACTCAGGCGCGGCAGGGCAATCGCCCGCACGGTGGGCAGGTTGCTGCGCACCAGATCGCCATCGAGGACGATGGCACGCAGGGTGAACAGTGGTGCGCGCGTCGCCCAGCCCAGCATGGCGCCCAGCAGCACCAGCGCTGCCAAGGCGAATACCGCGCTGGCAGTCAGGTTCATCAGGCGGATGTCGACCGGCGTCGCCAGCGGCGATCGATTGCGGGTGTTGCGGCTGCGGGTCGTCATGGTTCAGTCGGCGCTGGGCCGCTCCCGAGCCGACTGAGCGCCCCCCCGGGGGCGCGAACGAAGTGAGCTGGGGGCTGTCATTTCAGTCCGTGGCCTTGCTGCTGTCGAGCCGCGCAGAGGCCAGCAACTGCACACAGAGATCTTCGTAGCCGATGCCCGCCGCGGCGGCGGACTTTGGCACCAGCGAGTGGCTGGTCATGCCGGGCGAGGTGTTGATCTCGAGCAGGTAGGGCTTGCGGTCGCTGGCGCGAATCATGAAGTCGGCGCGCGCCCAGCCGCGGCAGCTGATCGCGTGAAAGGCATCCACCGCGAGGCGCTGGATGGCTTGCTCCTCCAGCGCCGGCAAGCCGCTCGGGACGACGTAGGTCACTTCGTCGGTAAAGTATTTGTTCTCGTAGTCGTACTTGCCTTCGGGCGCGACAATTTTCACCACCGGCAGCGCGCGCGCGCTGCCGCCTGTGCCGAGGATCGGGCACGTGACTTCGTCGCCGCTGACGAACTCTTCAATCAGCACCACGCTGTCGTACTTCATCGCTTCGGCGACGGCATCCTGCATGTCGGAATAGCCATTGACCTTGACAACGCCGATGGACGAGCCCTCGTGCGGCGCCTTGACGATCAGCGGCAAACCCAGTTCGTCGGGCACGGTGCGCAGACGTTCCCGGGCCTGCTGCGTGGCATCCAAGGTCATCGAACGCGGCGTCGGCAGGCCCAGCGCCGACCAGACGCGTTTGGTCATCACCTTGTCCATGCCGATCGCGCTGGCCATCACGCCGGAGCCGGTGTAGGGGATGCCCAGCAATTCGAGCGCCCCCTGCACGGTGCCGTCTTCGCCGTGGCGACCATGCAGCGCAATGAAGCAGCGGGCGAAGCCCTCGCGCTTCAACTCGACCAGGTCACGCTCGGCCGGGTCAAAGGCGTGGGCGTCGACGCCGCGGCTTTGCAGCGCGGCCAACACCCCGCCACCGCTCATCAGGGAGATCTCGCGCTCGGCGCTGCTGCCGCCCATGAGCACGGCGACCTTTCCGAAGTTCATGGTGCGACGCCTCCCCCGACTTCGACGATGCGGGCCGCCACGTGCCCGATCGAGCCCGCCCCCATCACGATCACCACGTCGCCGCCGCGCGCCTGGTCGAGCGCCGCTTCGGCCAGGCCGTCGACGCTGTCGACGAACAAGGGATCGACCTTGCCGGCCACGCGCAAGGCGCGGGCCAGGGCGCGGCCGTCCGCAGCGACGATGGGCGCTTCGCCCGCGGCATACACCTCGGTCAGTAAAACAGCATCGGCGCTGCCGAGTACCTTGACGAAGTCTTCGAAGCAATCACGCGTGCGGGTGTAGCGGTGCGGCTGGAAGACCAGCAGCAGGCGCCGGCCAGGGAATGCGCCGCGCGCGGCGGCGATCACCGCGGCCATCTCGACCGGGTGGTGACCGTAGTCGTCAACCACGCTGAACAGGCCCGAGCCGTCGCGTGCCGGCACCTCGCCGCAGCGCTGGAAGCGGCGCCCGACACCGGCGAATTGGGCCAGCGCGGCGGCAATCGGCGCATCGGGCAATTCAAGTTCGGTGGCCACGGCGATGGCCGCCAGCGCATTCAGCACGTTGTGCTCACCGGGCAGGTTCAAGGTGATGGCCAAGGGCGGCAAGGTGCTGCCGTTGCGCCGCTCGCAAACAAAGCGCATCTGTCCGCCGGGCAAGGCCTCGACCTGCGTGGCACGCACCTGGTTGTCAGCGCCGAAACCGTAGGCCACCACCGGGCGCGAGACCATCGGCAAGATCGAGCGCACGCCAGGGTCGTCGCCGCAGACGATGGCCGCGCCATAGAAGGGCATGCGGTGCAGAAAGTCGACGAAGGCCGCCTTCAGCCGCGCATAGTCGTGGCCATAGGTGTCCATGTGGTCGGCGTCGATATTGGTCACCACCGACAACACCGGCGTCAGGTTCAGGAAGGACGCATCGCTCTCATCGGCCTCGACCACGATGTAGTCGCCCGAGCCGAGGCGCGAGTTGGCACCGGCACTGTTGAGGCGCCCGCCGATGACGAAGGTCGGATCGACACCGGCCTCAGCGAGCACGCTGGCGACCAGCGAGGTCGTCGTCGTCTTTCCGTGCGTGCCGGCAATGGCGATGCCGCGCTTCAGGCGCATCAGCTCGGCCAGCATGGCGGCGCGCGGCACGATGGGCACGCGCGCGGCGCGGGCTGCAATCACCTCCGGGTTGCCGCCGCCAACCGCCGTCGAGGTCACCACCGCGCCGGCGCCCTTGATGTGCTTGGCGTCGTGACCGACGAAGACACTGATGCCAAGCTGGCCCAGGCGCTGCAAGGTCGGGCTGTCGCTCTGGTCGCTGCCCGACACGGTGTAGCCCAGGTTGTGCAGGATCTCGGCGATGCCGCTCATGCCCGAGCCGCCCACGCCGACGAAGTGAATGTGCTTGATGGCGTGTTTCACGCGCTGACTCCCGAGGCACCTGCCACGGCTTCGCATCGACCCGTTCGTCCTGAGCTTGTCGAAGGATGCTTACAGGGCTTCGACAGGCTCAGCCCGAACGGGTGAGGCGTGTTGAGTGCTTGGAGTTTCATCGCGGCCTCACGAGGAGTTCGATTTCGTCGGCCACGCGCGCCGCAGCGCGCGGGCGGGCCAGCCCATGGGCCTTCTCGGCCACGGCCAGCAGGCTGCTGCGCTCAAGCCCTTGCAGCAAGGTGGCCAGCCGGGCGGGCGTTAGTTCGGTCTGCGGCAAGTGAATCGCCGCGCCATGCTGGGCCATGAACAGGGCGTTGTCGCGCTGGTGTGCCGTGGTGCTGACGATCAGCGGCACCAGTACCGCCGGCACGCCGCCGGCGCACAGCTCACTCACCGTCACGGCGCCGGCGCGGCAGATCATCAGGTCGCAGGCCGCCAGGCGCTCGGCCATGTTGTCGATGAAGGGCAGCACCTCTACCCCGTCGTTTACGCCGGCCAAGGCGTAGGCCGCGCGCACGCCGTCGCGTTGCAGGGCGCCTGTCTGGTGCACGACCTGCGGGCGCTGTTCAGCAGGGATGAGGGCCAGGGCTGCCGGCAGGGTCTCGTTCAGCACTCGAGCACCCAGGCTGCCGCCGACGACGAGCAGCTTCAAGGGCCCGCTGCGCTCGGCAAAGCGCTCGGTTGGCGGCGCCAAGGCTTCGATGTCGGCGCGCACCGGGTTGCCGGTGACGACAGCGCGCTTGTGCGTGGTGGCGGCCGCGCCGTCAAAGCCGAAGGCGATGCGGTCGGCCACCGGCAGCAAGGCCTTGTTCGACAGCAGCAAGGAGGCATCGGCATTCACCAGCAACAGCGGCTTGCCGAGCAGCGAGGCCATCAAGCCGCCCGGAAAGCAGACATAGCCGCCCATGCCGAGCACGGCGTCGGCGCTGCGCTTCTTCAGCAGCGACAGGCACTCCCAGAAGGCCTGCAACAGGCGCAGGCCCCCCGTCAGCGTGTGCAGCAGGCCCTTGCCGCGCAGGCCGGAAAAACCGATGGCATCCAGCGCAATGCCGGCAGCCGGGACCATGCGGTTCTCCATGCCCTCGCGCGTGCCGAGCCAACTGACGGTCCAGCCGCGCGACTGCATCTCCGCGGCCACGGCCAGGCCAGGAATGATGTGCCCGCCGGTGCCCGCGGCCATGATCACCAAGTGACTCATGACGACACCCCGAGCGCCGCACGCGTCGCTCGACCGTCCGGGAGCGCCGGGCCTTGCTTGGGGCGGCGCGGCGCGGCGACCCGCAAAGAATGGCTCCGCCGCATCAGGATCGCCCTCCCCGCATCAAGGACCGGTTCTCGATGTCGATGCGCACGACGATCGCCAGCGAGATCAGGTTCATCAGGATGGCCGAGCCGCCGTAGCTCATCAACGGCAGGGTCAGCCCTTTGGTCGGCAACACGCCCAGGTTCACACCCATGTTGATGAAGGCCTGCCCGCCGACCCAGATGCCGATGCCCTGCGCCAGCAGGCCGGCGAAAACGCGGTCCAGCGCGACAGCCTGGCGGCCGATGTGGAAGATGCGCCGCGTCAGCCAAAAGAAGGCGGCCACGACCACAAAAACGCCAATGAAGCCAAGCTCTTCGCCGACCACGGCGAGCAAGAAGTCGGTGTGCGCCTCCGG
The DNA here is from genome assembly GCA_031403815.1 of Burkholderiales bacterium. GTDB lineage: Bacteria > Pseudomonadota > Gammaproteobacteria > Burkholderiales > Burkholderiaceae_C > CADEEN01. Next base: position 5,974 of record JANNGJ010000446.1, read on the forward strand.
CAGGTAGTGCAGCTTCTCGACCGAGGAGCCCAGGCCCTGGCCGAAGATCTCGCCGCGGCCAAAGGCGATCAGGGAGTGCGTCAGTTGGTAGGCGCGGCCCTGGGCATAGAGCGGGTTCCAGGGGTCGAGGTAGGCAAAGATGCGCTCGGCGCGCCACGGGCTGAGCACGATCATCAGCACGAAGGCGCCGACCAGCACGGCCACCACCAGCGCGAACATGCGCCCGTTGACGCCGCCGAGGAAGAGGATGCCCAGGGCGATGGCGGCGATGACCATGAAGGCGCCCATGTCGGGCTCGGCCAGCAGCAGCATGCCGATGAAACCCAGCGCGATGGCCATCGGCGTGACCGCCTTGAGAAAGTTTTCCCGCGTGTCCATCTTGCGCACCATGTAGCTGGCGGCGTAGAGCGCGATGCCGAGCTTGGCCAGCTCGCTGGGCTGGAAGTTCATCATGCCCAGCGGGATCCAGCGCCGCGCGCCATTGACGCCCTTGCCAATGGCCGGGATCAGCACCAGCACAAGCAACACCAGGGCGACGATGAAGACCCAGTGCGCGTACTTCTCCCAAAGCGCGATCGGGATCTGCATCACCGCCAAAGCGGCGACGAAAGCAATGGCCATCGACAGCGCGTGCCTCGACAGAAAGTGGGTCGGCGAGTAGCGCGCGAATTTCGGGTTGTCGGGCAAGGCCACGGAAGCTGAATAGACCATCACCAGGCCCAGCAGCATCAGGCCGAGCACGACCCACACCAGGGCCTGGTCGAAGCCGAGCGCGCGGCTGGGCTGGGCCGGCGTCGGGCCGGTCCACTCGCGGATCGGCAGCTTGCCGGCGCCCGCTTCGGCCCCCGCGAAGCGCCTGCGCAGGGCCGCCAGCCAGGCAGCAG
>JANNGJ010000447.1:0-2457 GCA_031403815.1 Burkholderiales bacterium
CGGGTTGAGCTGCTCGACCCCGACACCCGGTAGCGGCTCGAAATCGACGTCGAAGAAGCCGATGTTGCCGATATCGCCGAGTTGCTTGCCGCTCTTGCCGCGCCAACGGTCGACGAGGTAGATCACGCTGTCGCCGATGCCTTTGATGGCGGGGATGTTCAGCTCGCCCGGCCCCGCCGTGCCGGCATAGCCCCAGGCGCCGAGCGAGATGGCGCGCTCGTAGGCCGCGCGCGCGTCCTGCACGCGAAACGCAATCGCGCAGATGCTCGGCCCATGCAGGCGCGCGAAGCGCTGCGCAAACGAGTCGGGCTCGGCATTGACGATGAAGTTGATTTCGCCCTGGCGGTACAGCACCACGTTCTTGTGGCGGTGCCGCGCAATCGGCTTGAAGCCCATGCGCGCGAACAAGGCGCCCATCGCCGCCGGGTCCGGCGCGGCGTACTCGATGAACTCGAAACCGTCGGTGCCCATCGGGTTGTCCCAGGGGGTGAATTGCATGGCGTGGCCTTGTCGGGTGAGGTTGCGGCGGTTCGCGAGACTGTAGGGTGGCGGACCCGCAGTATTTCTGCAAGTTGCGGCCAACCAGGCCGCATTGCCGCAGGAAACCTGCACAATTGAAGCCGTGGACGACGCAATAGTGCTTGATGCCATAGACGGGCGCATACTTCACGCGCTACAGCGCGACGGACGGGTCACTTACGACGTCCTGGCCCAGCAGGTCGGCCTGTCGCCCTCGGCCGTCCTGCGGCGGGTGAAACGGCTCGAGGAAGCGCGCGTTGTGCTTGGCTATGTGGCCCTGGTGGCGGCCGAGCGCATCGGTTTGCCGCTCACCGCTTATCTCAATGTGCGTCTTGAGAAGCACACCGAGCGACACAAGCGCAATCCGATGGACCTGTTCCGCGCCGCGGTCCAGGCCTGGCCCGAAGTGATCGAGTGCTCGGCCCTCACCGGTGAGATGGACTACCTTCTGCGCGTGGTGGTGCAGGACATGGCGCACTACTCGCGCTTCGTGATGGACACCTTGCTCAAGCATCCGAGCGTGCAGGACTGCAAGACGAGTTTTGTCCTCGACCGCGTCAAGAACACGACGGCTTTGCCGGTCTGAGCCGCGCCGCTCAGCTGTCGATTTCGTGCAGCAGCTTGAGCGTCGGCGCCGCCCCCAGCAGCAGCAAGGCGGCAATCTCGGTCACGTCGTCGGGCAGCGCGGCGTTGTCCCAGCCGTGGGCCGTGTGGCGCGCCAGGCGCACGGCCAGCATCACGTTTTTCACCTGCAAGCTGTGTGCGTGCTTGGCGTCGTCCAGGCGAATCAGCAGCTCGGGCAGGCGCCAGGCCTTCATCAGCGTTTGCTGCAAGTCAGCCAGGGTGACGCCGAGCACAGCCTGCTGCGCGGCCGCGGATCGCAGCGTGGGATCGGCCTGCTGGCGCCGTGAGATCTCCAGCGCCAGCGCGGGCGCATGGCACCACAACAACAGCTCGGCAAAGCCGTGCAGCAGGGCCGCCTCGTGGATCACGGCTGCATCGGGATCCATTCGGTGCGCGGCGAAGCCGAGCGCGAACTGTGAGGCGCGGTGCGAGCGATCCAGCACGGCCTGCAAGCCGGCGTTCACAGCTTCGGCATCCTGCACGTCCTGCAGGGCCTGGTTGACAGTCGGCAACTCGCCAAAGTGGCGGAAGAAGGGTCCGATGCCGAGCAGCACCAGGGCACTCACCACGGTTTCGACGTCAGTCTCGCGGCGGCTGTTGCTGCCGATATGCGCCAGCAGCTTGAGCGTCATCAGCGGGTCGGCGCCGATGGCTTCCGACAGCAGGTGTGCATCCACGGCGTCTTCATTGAAGGCCAGTTCACGCACCGTGTCGGCCGTGCTGTCCAGAACGGGAATCGTCGCGCCGCGGAAGTGAGCCACCCACGCCGACAAGTCGCGCAAAGGGCGATCAAGGCGTTTGGGCGGGGCAGGCAGGTCGTTCATGGGTTGCCGGGGGACGTCATTGCGGTATCGGCAGCACGCGGCGCGACTTGAGCGAAGCGCACCGCGGCGGGCCGATCACAAGCGTCGCACGCCCGCCAGGTGACCGATGAGGACGCCATCGACATACAGCGCACCTTCAGGCGCGCCAGCCTGGGCGTGGAACTCCAGCAATGGCGTCGGCGCCAGCGCAAGCGAGCGCACCGGTGGGCTGGCCAGTCGCTGCGCCAAACGATGCAGCAGGCGGCTGGTGGCCCGCAAGGCGAGCGCAAGACCACGCCGCAGGGGCGGAACATGAAGGGGTAGCGCCGGATGGCGCAGGCGCAGTGACAAGGGCTTGATCAGCATGGGGATCTCCGTGCGCCGGTCAAAACCGGCAAGGTGTTGTGAATGAAAGTTTCATACGTTGAAGGCTTAGCCAGCTACGGCGGCCCCGAGTCATGCGTGCACATTCGTGAGGGTGTGGGCGAAGCGTTGACAGGGGTACGCGCGG
>JANNGJ010000448.1:0-2329 GCA_031403815.1 Burkholderiales bacterium
GCTGCGCGCGATCGAGGGCCGCCTGGCCTGGGGCGAGCGCCTGGGCGTGATCTTCACCGGTGTCAGCCTCGGCTCCATTTTGCTGCTCGTTGCGCTCGGCCTGGCCATCACCTACGGCCTGATGGGCGTCATCAACATGGCGCACGGCGAGCTGATGATGATCGGCGCCTACGCCACCTACGTGGTGCAGAACCTGTTCAGGACCTACGCGCCGGGCGCCTTCGAGGCCTATGTGCTGGTGGCGATTCCCGTCTCCTTCCTGGCGGCGGCGCTGGTGGGGGCCGGGCTCGAGCGCAGCGTCATCCGCTGGCTTTACGGCCGCCCGCTCGAGACCCTGCTCGCCACCTGGGGCATCAGCCTGATGCTGCAACAGGCGGCACGCTCCATCTTCGGCGCGCAGAACGTGCCTGTCGAGAACCCGACCTGGCTGTCGGGCGGCGTCGACGTGATGAGCAACCTCACCCTGCCCTTCAACCGGGTGGCGATCGTCGTTTTCGCGGTGCTGGTGCTGGTGGCCGTGTCGCTGTTGATCGCGCGCACCCGGCTGGGCCTGTTCGTTCGCGGCGTCACGCAGAACCGGCGCATGGCGGCCTGCATGGGCATCAACACCGCGCGCATCGACACCTATGCCTTCGCGCTCGGCTCGGGCATTGCCGGCCTGGCCGGTTGTGCCTTGTCGCAGGTCGGCAACGTCGGCCCCGACCTGGGCCAGAGCTATATCGTCGACGCTTTCATGGTGGTGGTGCTGGGCGGCGTCGGCCAGCTCGCCGGCACCGTCTATGCCGCGCTCGGGCTGGGCGTGCTGAACAAGTTGCTCGAAGGCTGGCAGGGCGCGGTGCTGGCCAAGATCATGGTGCTGGTCTTCATCGTCATCTTCATCCAGAAGCGCCCGCAAGGCATCTTTGCCCTCAAAGGCCGGAGCGCGGAGGCATGAGCCCCGGGACCCCCGTTCGCCCTGAGCCTGTCGAAGGGCTGGATTCGCGGCGCGGCTTGCACAAGCTCAGCCCGAACCGCACGGTATGGATCGGCGTGCTGGCTGCGCTGATCGTCATCTGTGTGCTCGTGCCGCTGCTCAACCTTGCCGTGGCCGAGACCAGCGCCCTGCACCTCAGTGACTTCTACGTCAGCCTGCTTGGCAAGATCCTCTGCTACGCGATCTGCGCGTTGGCGATCGACCTGATCTGGGGCTACACCGGCATCCTGTCGCTCGGCCACGGCCTGTTCTTTGCGCTAGGCGGCTACGGCATGGGCATGTACCTCATGCGCCAGATCGGCGGCGACGGTCAGTACAAATCCGACATGCCCGACTTCATGGTCTTCCTCAACTGGAAGGAGTTTCCCTGGCACTGGGCCGTGTCCGACAGCTTCATCGCGCAGATGCTGCTGGTGGTGCTGGTGCCGGGCCTGATCGCCTTTGTCTTCGGCTACTTTGCCTTTCGCTCGCGCATCAAGGGCGTGTACTTCTCCATCATCACGCAGGCCCTGACCTTCGCCGCGATGCTGCTGTTCTTCCGCAACGAGACCGGCTTCGGCGGCAACAACGGCTTCACCGACTTCAAGCGCATCCTCGACATTCCCATCACGCACCAGCTTCGCGTGGCCTTGTGCGTCCTGAGCGGCCTGACCCTGATCGGCTTCTATTTGATGGCCCGCGCCATCGTCAACAGCAAGTACGGGCGTGTGTTGCAGGCGATTCGCGACGCCGAGACGCGGGTCATGTTCACCGGCTACGACCCCGTCGCCTACAAACTCTCCATCTGGACCCTGAGCGCGGTGATGTGCGCCGTGGCCGGCGCCCTCTACGTGCCCCAGGTGGGCATCATCAACCCGGGTGAGATGAGCCCGGCGGCCAGCATCGAGATGGCGATCTGGGCTGCCGTGGGTGGCCGCGCCACCCTCATCGGCCCCATCGTCGGCGCCTTCTTCGTCAACGGCGCCAAGAGCTGGTTCACGGTCGCCTTCCCCGAGTTCTGGCTCTACTTCCTCGGCGCGCTGTTCATTGCCGTGACCCTGTTCTTGCCAAACGGCATCATTGGCCTGCTGCGGCGCAAGGCGCGCCCATGACGCCCGACCTGATGGCCGCTGGCGCCGATGCACGCGCCAAGGCCGCGCAGCAGGCACAGGCTGGCGGCGGTCGCGGCTTCGTCAGCCAGCAGCCCTACTTCGGCCAAGGCGTCGCGCTTTATCTCGAAGACATCACGGTCAGCTTCGACGGCTTTCGTGCGCTGAATGCGCTGACGCTGACCATCAACGTCGGCGAGCTGCGCTGCATCATCGGCCCGAATGGCGCCGGCAAGACGACGATGATGGACTGCATCACCGGCAAGAC
>JANNGJ010000449.1:0-6549 GCA_031403815.1 Burkholderiales bacterium
CTTTCGAGGGCCACTCGATCCATGAGAAAACCACGTTCTCTTCGCCCTCGGCTTTGACGGCGCGCTTGAAGTCGGTCACCTTGCCGTCAGGCAAAGCATCGCCCCAGCATTCCACAACGCGCGTGGCGCCAAATTCCTTCAGCAACGCAGCAGACGTGGCCGCCATGTCGCGATAGGCCTCCTTGTTGTTGGCTGTCACGGGAATCAAGAATCCGTCGATGTAGCTCATGGTGTTGCTCCTTGGTTTGTGTCAGTGATTGTTTGACTGTGCCGGCACGCCGCTCAATGAGACCAGCAAGGCTTGAGTGCTTTGTAGAACACGCGCGACCTTGCGTCTGTTCGCCAGCACACAGGTTCCGATCCGGTCGCCAGAGGACGGACTCGCCACGCACGCGCGCCAAGTACGTAGTTGATCCCGGCGGCCATCCGACGTCCCACGTGCGCCAGCGCACAGACCGTGTTCGTGGCGGCCGATAGTGTGGCTACGGCGCTTCGGTTTTCTGTCGGCGCTCACCATCAACCTCACTAGGAACGACTATGGATACGAACTACGTTACACGCGACAACTTCGGCATGTACGCTGACAAGAATGACGGCCCCGGCCCGCAACTGATGGGCGCGGACACCCTGCTCGGCAACGACGTCTATAACAAGGACGGCGAGGATCTGGGCGACATCAAGGAGTTCATGATCGACATGGCCTCGGGCAAGGTTGCCTACGCGGTCTTGTCCTTCGGCGGCGTACTCGGTATGGGCGACACGCTCTTCGCCGTGCCCTGGCCCGCGCTGAAGCTCGACACGGTGAACAAGCGCTTCACCCTGGACGTGCCGAAGGAAACGCTGAAGGACGCGCCGGGCTTCGACAAGGACAAGTGGCCCACGATGTCGGACAAGACCTGGGCCGGCGGCGTGCACAAGTTCTACGGCACGCCCTACAGCGGCGACTGATCCTGGTCGCGGCGCACCGCGTTCAAGCCGGCGAGATGCCGGCGCGGTGCAGCACTGCACGCAGGCGCTCGACCTCGTCGAGCAGGTCGAGCATGATGGCCACGCTCTGCAGGTTGGCCTCGAAGTCACGCTGCAGGCGGCGGATGCGGCGCACCCGCGCCAGTTCGTCACCGCCGAATCGCCAGGCGGGATGCCGGGCCAGCGGCTGCAACAGCCCTTCGTCGATCAAGAGGCAAATGAAGTCGGCCTCGGTGCCGCAGGCCAGCGCAAATGCATCGAGCTCGAGCGGATGGTCGTCGTCCACGCGCACGCCGATGGCGACTACGGCAGTGTTCATGCGGCGGCTCCCGGGGTGGCGCGCGGATCGAAGGCCAGGTCCCTCGCCATCTGCCGGTAGGCGTCGCGCGCCTTGTCGTCGGCGGCCGGCGGCAGCACCAACTCCAGCACCACGTACAAGTCGCCCGGGCTGTTGCCGGGGATGCCGCGCCCGCGCAAGCGCAGCTTGCGGCCCGTCTGGGATCCGGCCGGCACGTTCATCTCGACTGTGCCGTCAGGCGTGGGCACGTCGACGCTGGCGCCGAGCGCGGCTTCCCACGGTGCGACGCGCAGCGTGAGGTAGAGGTCGCGACCGTCGACACGCCAGCGCGGATGGGGCGCAAAGGCGATTTCGAGGTACAGATCGCCGCGCGGCGCCGGATCCGGGCCAGCGACGCCCAGGCCTGCCGAGCCCTGGCCCGCCAAGCGGATCTGCTGACCGGCGCGGATGCCCTTCGGGATGCCGACTTGCAGGGTGCGCTCCTGCAGCGCGACATTGCCCGCGGCATCAAGCACGGGGCTGTGCAGCGTGATCTCGCGCGTGGCACCGTGGAACGCATCTTCCAGGGGCACCACGATCTTGGCGTGATGGTCTTGTCCGCGCTGAGCGCGCGCTGCTCGCGCAGCGCCGCCGCGCCCGGCAGCGCCGAACAGGGCCTCGAAGAACGCGCTATGGTCTGCAGCGTCGCTGAAATCGTCGGGCGCGCCGCTGAACTCGAAGCCGCTGTCCCAGCCCGGTGGCGGTGCAAACGGCTGGCCACTCTGCGCACCTTGGCCGGCACGGTCGTAGGCGGCGCGCTTTTCGGTGTCGCGCAACACCTCGTGGGCCTCGTTGAGCTCCTGCATGCGCGCCGATGCGTCGCTGGCCTGGCTGAGATCAGGGTGATGCTTGCGTGCGAGGCGACGAAAGGCCTTCTTGATCTCGGCCTCGCTGGCCGTGCGCTCGACACCGAGCACCTTGTAGTAGTCCTTGAACTCCATCGCACGAAGTCACCGAGCAAGCGTGCGCAAGCGCTCAGTCGTCCTTCTTGATCTTGATGTCGTTCTGCACCGTGACCACGCCTTCGACGCCGCGGGCGATCGACTCGGCCTTGTCCACGGCGTCCTGGCTGCGCGCGGTGCCGCTGAGCACGACCATGCCGTTGGCGTCGGTATCGACGCGGATACGCGCCAGGCTACTCATCTTCTCGGCGGCCAGCTTGGTCTTGATCTTGGTCGTGATGACCGAGTCCTTGACGAAGGCCACGGGATGCTTGCGGTCCGCTGTGCCTTCGGCGGCGTGCGACAGGAGGGGCGCGCACAGGGCACCGACGATGACCAGTCCGGTCAGGAGCTTGACGTTCATGCTGCGTCCTTGAATGGAAGTAAGAGCTGGCCATGGTCCTGCCACCGTCTGCGCCGGTCTGTGCGTTGGCGCGCAGACGCCATCCGGCGTATCGGTGCACGATGGCGAGCCACCGGCTCCATGGCGGACGGCCAAACCATTCAGGAGATCGCGATGGGCATGAGCAACAGCGACGACATACCGGCAGCGGCGTTCGAGCCGGATTCCGGCGTGCTGCGATTTTGGGTGCCGATGCCGGCGGGCCCGCCAATGGGCGCGACACTGTCGCGGCAGGTGCTTCACTACCGGTTCCAAGGCGCCATGAACGGCAGCGACGCCAGGGCCATCTACGAAGCCCATCGCGTTGAAATTGACGCCGCCGTAGCGCGCCGCGCAGCCGCCGGCTCGCGCGAGCCGGTGATGTTGCGCGAAAACGACCTGCCGCTGCGCCGCATCTAGCGGCCGCTGTTGCGCCAATAGCCTAATCCAAGCTCGCGATCTACGGCGTGATCGTGGCCAACGTCGCCAACGCAGGCACCACGTTCGTGGTGGCAGGCATCGCAGGCAGCTCGGCCCTGCGCTCGGAAGGCATCCTCTCGTCGGTCGATTCCTTCAACGGCGTGCTGCTGCTGGTGGGCATCCGCGCCGGGCATGGCAAGGAGCTGTGCTTCTGGAGCCTGATCGTGGCGGCCCTGATCGGCCTGCTGCTGGCCGGCGTGGCAACCCTGTTGACGCGGGCGTCGCGTGGGCTGCTGATCAGTGAGGGCATTCGCCCAGAGACGGCGCGCACGATTCGACGCATCGCTCTGGCGCAGCCCAAGGTGCGCGAACGCTGTTCGATGATCAAGCGCTGGTTCATCGAGGCCGGGTTCGGGGCACTGGTTCAGCGCTGGTCGCGGCCGGACCCGATCCGTGCAGCGCGCGAAGTGCCGGCTGCGGTGTGACTCGGTGTGGTCAACGCGGCGCGGTCGTCAGCGCCTGCACCGGCGCCTCGAGCGGCTCGCGTCCGATGCGTTCATATTCGGCAATCACCTGCGCGCCCAGCAGAAGCAAAGTGGCGGCCAACTCCAGGCTGAGCAGCACCGCGATGGCGGTGGTCAGCGAGCCATAGACAACACCGATCTGCGACAGCGTGGTGAAGTACCAGACCAGGGCGTGGCGCGAGATTTCCCACAGCAGCGCAGCGGTCACGGCGCCGAGCAGCGCGTGCGACAGCGACAGCCGCCCGACCGGCATCACCAGGTAGATGGAAGTCAGCAAGAAGATCTCGCCCCCCAGCCCGAGCAGGTAGAGCAGTGCGCTCGATGCCCCGCCGAGCGACCAACTGCGGCCCAGGAACTCGAGCCGCTCTGTGCCCAGCACCTGCAAGCTGCCCGCCACCAGAGTCACCAGCAGCAGGCCGAGGCCGAGGCACAGGATGTAGATGTAGGGCATCAACAGCGAGACCAGCAGCGGACGACGGCGGAGCGCCACGCGGTGGTGGAAGATCACCGACATCGCGTTCTCGAGCACGGTGAAGGCCAGCGAGCTGAAGAACAGCATCGTCGCCAACAGCACCCAGCCGACCACGTCGCGGTGGGTCAGGAAGTTGTCAAGCTCGGCAACGACGGCCTTCGACTGCCCCGGTACCAACCACTCCAGGTAGCGGGCGAGGGTGCCCAGCAGCTCGGCGCGGTCGATCACATGCGACAGCGCAATCACCGTCAGGATCATCATCGGCACCAGCGACAGCAGGGCGTAGTAGGCCACCGCGCCGGCCAGCAGCAGGCCCTGGTTGGCGCGAAACGCCTTCAGGGTCTGGGCCGCGAAGGTCCAGGGGTGCGCGGCGATCCTGGCGGCGGCGTTGCCTGTCATGAGCGCCGCAAGATAGGTGCCGTGGGTCAGGGCGTCTGTGCGCTGGCCAACAGACGCGCCGCGCTGCAGCGCGCACGGTGCGCAATGCCCCGCCAGCCTAGGACCTGCCCATGAGTCGAACGCCCGCCCGCCGCCGCATCGACCTGGTGCGCATCGCCACCGACACGATGGTGGAGCGTGGTCTGGCGCCCGAGTTCGACGCCGCCGTGGCTGTGCAGCTGGCGTCGATCCGCGGGCCGGGCCAAGACGCCGATCCGCGCATTGCCGACTTGCGCTCAATGCCCTGGTGCTCGATCGACAACGACGATTCGCGCGACCTCGATCAGCTCACGGCCTGTGAGCTGCTGCCCGATGGTGCGATCCGGGTCTTTGTGGCGGTGGCCGATGTCGATGTGTTGGTCGGCCAGGGTTCGCCAATCGACGATCACGCGCGTTTCAACACCACCAGCGTCTACACCGCGGCGCGCATCTTCCCGATGCTGCCCGAGCGCTTGTCCACCGATTTGACTTCGCTCAACCCGGGCCAGGAGCGGCTGGCTATCGTCACCACGATGGTCATCACCGCTGACGCCACCTTGACCCAGGCCACGGTGCGTCGCGCCCGCGTGCACAACAAGGCCAAGCTGGCCTACGACGCGTTGTCGGCCTGGATCGAGGACGGCGCTGCGCTGCCGGCGGTGGCCGCGTCGGTGCCGGGCCTGGAGGCGCAGCTGCGCGCGCAGGACGAAGTGGCCCAGCGCCTGCGCGCGCGCCGGCGCGCCGAGGGCGCGCTCGACTTTGAGACCCTGCAGCCGCGCGCGGTCTATGAGGGCGAGCGCGTGGTCGAGATCCGCCAGCAGGTGCAGAACCGCGCGCGCCAGTTGATCGAAGAACTGATGATTGCGACCAACCAGGCCACGGCGCACTTCCTGGCCATGCATGGCGGTGCCTCGCTGCGCCGCGTGGTGCGTTCGCCCGAGCGTTGGGCGCGCATCGTCGCCGAAGCGCGCAAGTACGGCGAGGCCTTGCCCAAGGCGCCCGATTCGCGCGCGCTCGAGATGTTCCTGGCCAAGCGCCGCAAAGCCGACCCGCTGCGTTTCCCGGATCTGTCGCTGGTCATCGTCAAGCTGATGGGCTCGGGCGAGTACGTTGTCGAGCAGCCCGGCGCGGCACCGATCGGCCACTTCGGCCTGGCGCTGCGCGACTACACCCATTCCACGGCACCGAACCGGCGCTTCCCCGATCTCATCACTTCGCGCCTGCTCAAGGCCGTGCTGGCCGGCAGCCCGCCGCCCTACAGCGGCACCGAGCTGGGTGCCCTGGCGGCCCATTGCAGCCAGCAGGAAGACGCGGCGCAGAAGGTCGAGCGCAAGCTGCGCAAGTGCGAGGCCGCGCTGTTGCTCGAATCGCATGTCGGCCAGCGCTATGACGCCATCGTCACCGGCCGCAGCGACCGCAACACCTGGGTGCGCACGCTCGCGCCGCCGGTCGAAGGCAGGTTGAGTGGCCGCGCGCCCGAGCTCGACATCGGCCAGCGCGTCGAGGTCAGGCTCGTGTCGACCGACGTCGAACGCGGCTTCATCGATTTTGAATTTCTCCACTGACGGAAGACCCACCATGCAAGCCCTCGTCTATAACGGCCCCGGCCAGAAGAAGCTCGAAGACCGGTCCAAGCCGGCCCTTCATGGGCCCGGCGATGCCATCGTCAAGATCACGCGCACGACGATCTGCGGCACCGACCTGCACATCCTCAAGGGCGACGTGCCGACGTGCAAGCCGGGCACCATCCTCGGCCACGAAGGCGTCGGTACCGTCGATACGGTGGGCACGGGCGTCACGTCATTCAAAGCCGGCGACCGCGTGCTGATCTCCTGCATCAGCGCCTGCGGGCGCTGCGCGCCGTGCCGCAAGGGCATGACCTCGCACTGCAGCACCGGCGGCTGGATCCTCGGCCACAAGATTGACGGTACCCAGGCCGAGTTCGTGCGCATCCCGCATGCCGATACCAGCCTGCACCCGATCCCCGCCGGTGCCGACGAAGAGGCGCTGGTGATGCTCTCCGACATCCTGCCCACCGGCTTCGAGTGCGGCGTGCTGAACGGCAAGGTGCAGCCCGGCGGCAGCGTGGC
>JANNGJ010000450.1:0-4353 GCA_031403815.1 Burkholderiales bacterium
CTACGAACCAAGGGGTCGTGGGTTCGATTCCTGCCAGCCGCACCAGAACTTCCGTTCTAGAACAGCAGCTCAGAGGCGCAAGCCCCTGGGCTGTTTTTCTTTGTACGCTCGCCGGCCCGCAGGTGGCCTGCCGACAACCGAGGATCCGGGTCTGTGAACAAGGCTTTCACAAAAGAGAGCGATGACACCGGCGACGACGATGACGGCACACCGGCCTTGCCGCCCTTGCCGACCGGTGCAAAGAACTACCTCACGCCGCAAGGCTACGCTCGCTTGCGCACTGAGTTGCTGGCGTTGCTGGACGACGAGCGGCCGAAGGTGGTGGAGGTGGTGTCGTGGGCGGCCAAGAACGGTGACCGCTCCGAGAACGGCGACTACCTGTACGGCAAGAAGCGCCTGCGCGAAATCGACCGCCGCATCCGCTTTCTCACCAAACGCCTGGACATCGCCGAAGTCGCCGATCCGTCGTTGCACCATGGCAGCGACCAGGTGTTCTTTGGCGCAAAAGTCACCTATGCCGACGAAGCGGGCGAAGAGCGCACGGTCACCATCAAGGGCATCGACGAGGTCGAACACCTGGGCGGCGAAGTCAGCTGGATCTCGCCCGTGGCGCGCGCGTTGCTGCGGGCACGGGTCGGCGACGAGGTGACGCTGTCCACGCCGCAGGGGCCGACGCGCCTGGAGGTCCTTGCGGTGTGCTACCCCGCGCCCTCCGGCGCGTGAGCGCAAGTTGCACGGCCCGCCGCGCTGGCGCCGCCGCATTGCAACGCGCCCGTGAAAGCGGCCGGGCGTTTCACGCAGGAATCCGACGCGGGCCAACCGCTATGGTGCAGGCCGATCCCATACGGCATCATCGACCGCCCACCGCGGCCGACCGCCACCACCCCAGCCAGAGTCCACACCCATGACGACCCAGGAAGCCAAACGCGCCGAGTTGCGCCGCGCCGCGCTCGAGTACCACGAGTTCCCGACGCCCGGCAAGATCGCCATCGCGGCGACCAAGCAGTTGGTCAACCAGCACGACCTCTCCCTGGCTTACTCGCCGGGCGTGGCTGCAGCTTGCGAGGAGATCGTTGCCGACGAGCGCAATGCGCACCGCTACACCGCCCGCGGCAACCTGGTGGCTGTCGTCACCAACGGCACCGCGGTGCTGGGCCTGGGCAACATCGGCCCGCTGGCGGCCAAACCGGTGATGGAAGGCAAGGCGGTCCTTTTCAAGAAGTTCGCCGGCATCGATGTGTTCGACCTCGAGATCGCCGAGAACAACCTCGACAAGCTGATCGACGTGATCGCTGCGCTGGAACCCACTTTCGGCGGCATCAACCTCGAAGACATCAAGGCGCCGGACTGCTTCTATGTCGAGCGCAAGCTGCGCGAGCGCATGAAGATCCCTGTTTTTCACGACGACCAGCACGGCACCGCCATCGTCGTCGGTGCGGCCTTGCTCAACGGGCTGAAGGTGGCCGGCAAGAAGATCGACGAGGTCAAGCTCGTCACTTCCGGCGCCGGCGCGGCCGCACTGGCCTGTCTGAACCTGCTGGTCAAACTCGGCCTGCCGCGCAAGAACATCACGGCCACCGACTTGGCCGGCGTGGTGTGGAAGGGCCGCCCGGAGTTGATGGATCCGGACAAGGACGAGTTCGCTCAGGACACGCCGCACCGCACGCTGGCCGAAGCCATCGCGGGGGCCGATGTCTTCCTCGGCCTGTCCGCAGCCGGTGTGCTCAAGCCGGCCATGGTCAAGTCCATGGCCGCCCGACCCATCATCTTTGCGCTGGCCAACCCGACACCCGAGATTTCACCCGAAGAGGTGAAAGCGGTGCGCGACGACGCGATCATGGCCACCGGCCGCACCGACTACCCGAACCAGGTCAACAACGTCCTGTGCTTCCCCTACATCTTCCGCGGCGCACTGGATTGCGGTGCGACGACGATCACCAACGAGATGGAGATCGCTGCGGTGCGCGCCATTGCCGAGTTGGCGCAGGCAGAGCAGAACGAAGTCGTCGCCGCGGCCTATGCCGGCGTCACTCTGGCCTTCGGACCTGAGTACCTGATTCCCAAACCCTTCGACCCGCGGCTGATGATGATGATCGCCCCGGCAGTCGCCAAGGCGGCCGCCGAGTCTGGCGTGGCGATCCGCCCGATCACCGACATGGGCGCCTACCGCGAGCGCCTGCAGACTTTCGTCTATGCCTCGGGCACCACGATGCGGCCGATCTTTGCCCTGGCCAAGCGGGCCAAGGGCAAGCGGGTGGCCTATGCCGAAGGCGAAGAGGAGCGCGTCCTGCGTGCCGTCCAGGTGGTGGTGGACGAAGGCCTGGTGCGGCCGACCCTGATCGGCCGGCCGGCCGTGATCGCCCAGCGCATCGAGCGCTTCGGGCTGCGCCTGAAGGAAGGCGCCGACTACGACATCGTCAATGTCGAGAACGACCACCGCTACCGTGACTTCTGGCAGACCTACCACGGCATGACCGAGCGCATGGGCGTGACGGCGCAAGTGGCGAAGATCGAGATGCGCCGGCGCCTGACCCTGATCGGCGCCATGTTGCTGCAAAAGGGGGAGGTCGACGGCATGTTGTGCGGTACCTGGGGTACCACCCATGCCCACCTGCACTACATCGACCAGGTGATCGGCAAGCGCGACGGCGGCAGCCCGCGCACAGCGCAAGACGTCCGCGTCTACGCCTGCATGAACGGCCTGTTGCTGCCTGGGCGCCAGGTCTTTCTCGTCGACACCCACGTCAACGCCGACCCGAGCGCCGAGGAGCTGTGCGAGATCACCGTGATGGCCGCCGAAGAGATGCTGCGCTTCGGGGTGCAGCCCAAGGCGGCCTTGCTGTCGCATTCCAACTTCGGCACCAGCGAGTTGCCAAGCGCACTGAAGATGCGGCGCACGCTGGCCCTGCTGCGCGAGCAGGCGCCCTGGCTGGAAGTTGACGGCGAAATGCACGGCGACGTGGCCCTTGACGGCGCGGCCCGCGCGGCGGTCATGCCCCGCTCCACGTTGGCCGGGGACGCCAATTTACTGGTGCTGCCGAACATCGACGCCGCGAACATTTCTTACAACTTGCTCAAGACCGCTGCCGGCGGCGGCATCGCCATCGGCCCGGTGCTGCTCGGTGCGGCCAAGCCAGTCCATATCCTGACGGCGTCGGCCACGGTGCGCCGCATCGTCAACATGAGCGCACTGACAGTCGCCGACGCCAACGCCCTTCGCTGAGCGCCCCCCAATCGGGTGCGGCGGTCTCAAGACCAATGACCGAGCGCGTTGTAGGTCATTGATTTGAATGAACAATACCGGGAGTGTTTGCTCACAAACCAAGTAGGCATACTGCCCCAATTTTGGGCAAAGGCTTGAGCTTTTTCGGCCGATCCGCTACCATCATTGTTTGAATATTTAGGGTAAACCCGTGAAAACCGCTGGGACAAGTGGGGCAGGCCGGCCAAGCCACGTGATTCGAAAGTTGGGGCTTGCTTTGGCCCTGGCGGCTGGGTTGATTGGACCTGCGCTGGCTCGCGCACCACTGACTGAGGACGCAGTGGTGGCTCTGGCGGCGCTTCCGGCTGAGGCCCGCAAGACCGACCAGCTGATCCGCAGCAACGGCCCGTTTCCTTATGCCAAGGACGGCAGCGTCTTCGGCAATCGGGAAAAGCTGCTGCCGCGGCAAGCCCGCGGCTTCTACCGTGAGTACACCGTCAAGACGCCGGGCTCGCGCGACCGGGGCGCCAGACGCATCGTGTGCGGCGGCCCGCAGCCAACGACGCCCGAGGCCTGTTACTACACCGGCGACCACTACGCGAGCTTCAAACGCATCGTGCAGTGATCAGCCAGCAACCGAGTTCTTTTTTCTTTCTTTGACTTGAGGAGGCACGCGACCATGCTCTTGCAGACAGTCCGTCCAAACATTGTTCAGTCCATACGCGCCTACCGCGTCGAGGATTTGATGCGGGCGGCGCACGACGCCGGCCAGCATTTCCTTTACGCCAACATGGCCAACGCGCAGTCCAAGCAGGAAGTGCTCGACGGTATCGCCGAGTCCTTCACCTTCCCGACGCACTTTGGTAAAAACCTTGATGCGTTGTACGACTGCATGACCGATCTGGTGCAGAAGTCAGGCGCGCAGCCCGGCTTCGTGGTGGTGCTCGAACAGCTGCCCGACAACCCACGCTTCGACCGTGAAACGCGCGAGCAACTGCTCGACGCGTTTCGGGACGCCGCAGACTATTGGGCGGAACGAAAAATACCCTTCAGGTGCTTCTATTCTTTTCAGTAGCCCGCTCCCCGGAAATCGGGTCATGGGAGCGGGCGGCGGATGTGGCCCCCACAAGCAACCCCAGCCAAGAGGCTGG
>JANNGJ010000451.1:0-2148 GCA_031403815.1 Burkholderiales bacterium
ACCCTGGTGTTCGGCGTCATCGACGCCCTGTTCGGCGGCGCCGGCAAGTACCCCAGCCGCATCGAGGGCCGCGACTTCAGCCCGACCGAGATGCGCGTCATCTCGCGCCTGCTCGAGGTGGTGTGCGCCGAGTTCAAGAAAGCATGGAAGGGCATCTACCCGCTCGAGCTCGAGTACCAGCGCTCGGAGATGCAGCCGCAGTTCGCCAACATCGCCTCGCCGAGCGAGATCGTCGTCAGCACCAGCTTCACGCTCGAACTCGGCGACACCACCGGCACGGTGCACTTCTGCATTCCCTACTCGACGCTGGAGCCGATCCGCGACGTGCTGTACAGCACCATGCAGGGCGACTCGAACGAGCCCGACCGGCGCTGGGTCAACCTGCTCAAGACGCAGATCCAGGCGGCCGAGGTGCAACTGGTGGCCGAACTGGCGCGCGCGCCCTCCACCGTCGAGCAATTGCTGGCCATGAAGCCGGGCGACTTCATCGAGCTCGACCTCGACCCGGCGATCCAGGCCACGGTGGACGGCGTGCCCATCCTCGACTGCCACTACGGCACCGCCAATGGGCGCTACGCATTGAAGATCGATCGATTGATTGCCAGCTCCCATGTGGGCTGGCTAACGCAATGACCCCCCCGAAGCGGCTTCGCCGCTCCCCCCAGGGGGCATCGCCAGCGGCCGGGCAAAGCCCGATCCGCGGCGCTTGCTTGGATCACGCCCGCACTTCGCGGATGCCGTTCACAAAGCGCGCATGGCGCAGTGGAGCCCCTGAATGACAACCGACAACAACACCGCCCCGGCCGAGCCGGGCAGCGCCGACGCCATGGCCGCCGAATGGGCCGCCGCGCTGGAAGAGAGCAAGCCCGAAGTGGCCAGCGAGGTCGCCACCGCGATCGAGCAGGCGGCGCCGGCGCAGTTTGCCAACTTCGCAACCGGCTCGCCCGCGGCGGGCGGGGCCGGCAACGACCTGAGCATGATCCTGGACATCCCGGTGCAGCTCACCGTGGAGTTGGGTCGCACGCGCATTCCCATCAAGCACATCCTGCAATTGGCGCAGGGCTCGGTGGTGGAGCTCGAGACCCTGGCCGGCGAACCGATGGACGTGCTCGTCAACGGCTACCTGATCGCCCAGGGCGAGGTGGTGGTGGTGAACGAGAAGTTCGGCATCCGCCTGACCGACATCGTGACGCCGAGCGAGCGCATGCGCCGCCTCAGCAGACCCTGAGATGTCAACGACTTCCTTGCTGTCCTCGCTGGCCTGGTTCATTGCCATCCTGGCCTTGATTCCAGCGGCGCTGTGGTTGCTCAAGCGCACGCCGGCCGGCGGCGGCGCGAGTGCGGGCGTGATGCGCCACATTGCCGTGCTGCCGCTGGCGCCCAACCAGCGCCTGGTGACAGTGGAGGTGGGTCATGGCGAAGCACGTCGCTGGCTGGTGTTGGGCGTCACGGCGCAGAGCATCACGACGCTGCACGAGATGGCACCGCAAGCCGAGGTCACGGCCGCCGCAAGCGCCGCGACGCCCTTCTCGCAACTGCTGGCGCGCTTGCAGGCCAAACCCAAGGACGACGATGCGCGCTGACCGCGACAACTTTTCTTGCTGCCGCCCGCGGCGCATCGCCCAAGGCCTGGCCTTGTCGGTGTTATCGGCGCTTCCTGCACTGGCTTTAGCCCAGCAGGCCGGCGGCAGCAGCCTGCCGCTGATGGTGGCCCAGGGGGCCGGCGGCACCAGCTACTCGGTGCCGATCCAGACCCTGCTGTTCTTCACCGCCCTGTCCTTCCTGCCGGCATTGCTGCTGCTGATGACGGGCTTCACGCGCATCGTCATCGTGCTCAGCCTGCTGCGCCAGGCCCTGGGCACACAGGCCGCGCCGCCCAACCAAGTGATCATCGGCCTGAGTTTGTTCCTGACCTTCTTTGTCATGAGCCCGACCTTCGACAAGGTCTATGCCGAGGCCTACCAGCCCTTCAACGAAAACCGCATTGCCTTCGACGAAGCCTTGAAGCGCGGCGAAGTGCCGATGCGCGCCTTCATGCTCAAGCAGACGCGCCAGACCGATGTGCAACTGTTCGCCAAGCTGGCCAAGCTGCCGGCCGACATCAAGGGCGAAGCGGTGCCGTTCAAAGTGCTGGTGCCGGCCTTCGTC
>JANNGJ010000452.1:0-7781 GCA_031403815.1 Burkholderiales bacterium
TCTGGCCGCCAGGGCGATCCGGGCCAGTCGCGCTTTTACCTGTCGCTGGAAGACCCGCTGATGCGCATCTTCGCCGGCGACCGCGTGCGGGCCATCATGGACCGGCTGAAGATGCCCGAGGGCGAGGCCATCGAGGCCGGCATCGTCACGCGCAGCATCGAGGGTGCGCAGCGCAAGGTCGAGGCGCGCAACTTCGACATGCGCAAGCAGCTGCTGGAGTACGACGACGTCTCGAATGACCAGCGCAAGGTCATCTACCAGCAGCGCAACGAGATCCTCGAAGCGACTGCGCTGGACGCGCAGATTGCCAACCTGCGCAAGAGCACGATGAACGATGTCGTGCGCACCTATGTGCCTGCCGAGAGCCTGGAGGAGCAGTGGGACCTGGAGGGTCTGGAGAAGACGCTGCGTGACGAGTGGCAGCTCGATGTGTCGCTCAAGGCCCTCGTTGAAGGCAGCGACTCGATCACGGACGACGAGATTGTCGACAAGGCTGTGGCCGCCGCCGACGAAGTGTTTGCGGCCAAACTGGCCGTCGTCGGTGCCGAGCAGTTCACGCCCTTCATGCGCATGGTGCTGCTGCAGGCCATCGACAGCCATTGGCGCGAACACCTGGCTGCGCTCGACTACCTGCGCCAGGGCATTCACTTGCGCGGCTACGCGCAGAAGAACCCGAAGCAGGAATACAAGCGTGAAGCCTTCGAGCTGTTCTCACAGCTGCTCGACGTGGTGAAGATGGAAGTCACCCGCGTGCTGATGACGGTGCGCGTTCAGACCCAGGAGCAAGTGGCGCAAGCCGCCGAGGCTATCGAAGAGAAAGCCAGCCAGGTTGCAAACGTGACCTACACCCATCCCAACGAGGATGGCTCGGTGTCGCAGGACACCGATGCCGCGACGGTGGCGGCGGTGGTTCCGCGCGTCGGCCGCAACGATCCCTGCCCCTGCGGCAGCGGCAAGAAGTACAAGCTCTGCCATGGGCGGCTGGCTTGAGGGCTCAGGGCACGGGCAGCCAGTAGCTACGGTCGGTCGCAGCGTCGTAGCGAAACGGGTTGTCTTTGCCGCCCTTGCGCAGCTGCCAGTGCCACTGCAGTCGGTGTTTGGCCCAGCGCAGCCAAGCCCGTGCCAAGCCGAGTTCCTCGCGCCAGAACGCGTCGCGTACGTAGGCCCAGTAGGTGGCGATGAACGACGACTGCAGCTTCTCCTGGCACTCGTCGAACGTGAGCAGGCGGCGCGCCTTTCGCTCGGCTTGCACCAGATCCCAGGCCAGCGTCTGCAAGGACTTCACCGCTTCAGCATCGATGCCCCCGGGGGACCAGGCGCCGACCGGGCTGCGATCAAACATCGAGGCATACGTCACCAACGCCATGTAGTACGCACCCAGCTCGGTCAAGTGGACGTTGTCCGTGACGATGCGATCGACCGTTTCGGGAACACTCCCTGCAGTCACGCCGATCACGCCGGAGCCCTGCGTCGCGCGCTCGACGAGGCCGGCGAGCGCGACGCCCGCGGCCAGCGGTTCGATGCGGTCGCTCCGCCCATCGGCGGCCAACGAGACATTGACCCGCGTCGACAGGCACTGCCAGATCGGCGATGCGGCGCGCTCGTAAGCGATCCAGCGCCGTGGGTCGCCTTTGTCGTCTAGGCTGAGCCAGGATTCGTAGAACCAGGTTCTGCCCTTGGCGTTGGCTGAGACAAAGCGGTCGTGGTGGTGGCGCAGGTAGCGCACGCTGTCATTCCACACCAGCGTGCCGAGAAGGCCGTGTTGTTCGGTGATCAGCAGACTGTCGTAGGCACCACCGGTCACGGTCTTTGGGGCGCGCAACTCGGCCAATACATCCATCCCGTTGCCGTCGCGGTTGTCGCCCTGGTGGTAGCCCTCCCACGTCGTGGCCTGTGCTGCTGCCAAGGGCCCTCGAGCCCGCGCCCGCAGCGAAGAGCCCACCATGTACTGCCGATTCCATTGAACCGGTGTACCGAGGCTGGCAGCGATGGCCGCCATGTTGCTTGGCAAAGGCTGGTCGACCAGGCTGTGACCCGAGATGAAAATTCGCTCGGGCGGCACCGGCGCAGCCAGCGTCGTCAACGGGGGTAGGGCGATCATCGCAGCCATGGCCATCGGCAAGACACGCATCGTGTGGGACCAGCAAGGGGATGGCGAATCCTACAATTGCTGGCCAGTGTCCCTGCTGCGCCACCGGACTTCGCCGATGCCCGTGAACCTGAACCCGCCCAACGCTGCTGACCTGCTTCCCGTGTTGGGCCTGCAGATCGGCACGGCCATGGCGGGCATTCGCAAGGCCAAACGCCGCGACCTGGTGGTGTTCAAACTCGCCGAGGGCTCGGCAGTTGCGGGCGTGTTCACGACCAACCGCTTTTGCGCCGCACCGGTGCAGGTTTGTCGCGCACACCTCAGCGCCGGCGTCGGTATCCGCGCGTTGCTGATCAATACCGGCAACGCGAATGCCGGCACGGGCGAGGACGGCCTGGTGCGCGCCCGCACCAGCTGCATCGCACTGGCTCAGGCGCTCGACCTCGCACCCGAACAGGTGCTGCCTTTCTCCACGGGCGTGATCATGGAAACCCTGCCGGTCGATCGCCTCATTGCCGGGCTGCCGTCGGCCTTGGCCGATGCGGCGCCCGACCATTGGCTCGAGGCAGCGCAAGGAATCATGACCACCGACACCCTGCCCAAGGCCGCCTCGCGCCAGGTCCAGATCGGCGGCAAGACGGTCACCGTCACGGGCATCGCCAAGGGCGCTGGCATGATTCGCCCGAACATGGCCACGATGCTGGGCTTCGTGGCCACCGACGCGGTGATCGCGCCCGCGCTGCTGCGGACCCTGGTGCGCGAGGCGGCGGACCAGAGCTTAAACCGCATCACTATCGACGGTGATACTAGCACCAACGACTCTTTCCTGCTGATGGCCACGCAGCAGGCCGGCCATGCGCCGATCACGCAGCTCGACTCGGTCGAAGGCGCGCTGCTGCGCGAGGCGGTGTTCTCGGTTTCGCGTCAACTGGCCCAGGCCATCGTGCGCGATGGCGAAGGCGCCACCAAGTTCATCACCGTGCAGATCGACGGTGGGCGCAGCGCAGACGAGTGCCGCCTCGCCGCCTACGCCATCGCCCACTCGCCCTTGGTCAAGACGGCGTTCTTTGCCAGCGACCCCCAACCTCGGACGCATCCTGGCGGCGGTGGGTTATGCCGGTATTGACGACCTTGATCAGGCCCTGATCGACCTCTTTCTCGACGACGTTCATGTCGTCATCAAGGGGGGGCGGCACCCCAGTTACCTCGAAGCCGATGGCCAGCGCGTGATGAAGCAGGCCGAGATCACGATCCGGGTTGACCTGCACCGCGGCCCTGCTCAGGCAACGGTCTGGACCTGCGATCTGTCGCACGATTACGTCACTATCAACGCCGACTACCGCAGCTGACAGCGCTGTGGGCTTGCCCCGTCCCTGCGCCGGCTGCTAGCATCGAACCCAACCCATCGACTGCGCAAGACCGCCCCATGACCACCCACGACATTCCGAACCGACGCTGCCGCCGCAGCATGCCGGTGCTGAGTGCATCGGTGGCTGCGCACTAGACGTCCTCGGCATTGCCCCACCCGGGCCTGCGCCGAGACCTCGGCGTCAGGCCCTTTGTTTTTTCGGCCTGACACCTGCACCGCGGTTCACAAGACTGCATGGCCGAAGAGACTTTCATGTTCCGCCGATTCCGTGAATCCATCCGGCAGCGCTTTGCGTTGCCGCCCGACGACTTGCTGCGCGACGCCGTGTTCCGGCGCCTGTGGAGCTCGATCTTGATCAGCTCGCTCGGCGGGCAGGTCACCATGCTGGCGCTGCCGCTCACGGCCGTGGTGCTGCTGCACGCCACGCCGACCCAGATGGGGCTGCTGGTGGCGATGGAGATCGCGCCCTTCGTGTTGCTCAGCCTGCCCAGCGGCGTTTGGCTCGACCGGGTGCGCAAGCTGCCGGTCTACATCGCTGGGGAAACCGCACTCGGCTTGATCGTCGCCAGCGTGCCCCTGGCCTGGAGCCTGGGCTGGCTGACGATGCCCTGGATGTATGCCGTCGGCTTTGTGATGGGCTGCGTCTATGTGGTCTCGGGCGCTGCGGCGCAGATCGTCCTGACCCAGGTTGTGCCGCGCGAGCGCTTGGTGGAAGCGCATGCGCGCAATGCCTTGGCCTGCTCGGGTGCCGAGGTCGCGGGCCCTGGGTTTGCCGGGGCGCTGATCAAGGCGGTGGGCGCACCTGTGGCACTGCTGCTTGACGGCTTGATGCTCTTGGCCTCGGTGGCTATTTTGCGCGGCGTGACGGTGACAGAAGCACGGCCGCCGCCACGGCAGTCGCAATTTTGGCGTGACCTGCGTGCCGGCCTGCACTTCGTGCGTGGAACGCCTTTGCTGGTGGCCATGGCCGTCACCGTCGGGCTATGGCAGATGTGCCATCACGCAGCCATCGTCGTGCAAATCCTGTTTGCCACCCGTACCCTGGGCATGAGCGAGTCGCAGATCGGCCTGTCTTTCATCGGCCTGGGCCTGGGCACGATCGCGTCCAGCACCTTGGGTCACCGCATATCGGCGCGCATCGGCCCCGGGCCTTGTCTGCTGGTGGGCGTTTCGGTGTGTGGTCTGGGCTGGCTGCTGCTGGCGTTGGCGCCAGTCAACGCCCTTGGCCCGGTGGTGTTTGCGGCCATGCTGGTCTGCTTCGGATTCGGCGCGGTGCTCATCTTCATCAACTTCCTGGCGCTGCGCCAGGCCGTGACGCCGACCCCCTTGCTCGGGCGCATGACCAGTACGATGCGTTGGCTGATCCTGCTACCTGCCGGCCCCGGCGCCCTGATAGGGGGCTGGCTGGGCGAGCATGTCGACCTGCGCGCCTCGCTCGTCTTCGCTGGCTGCGGTGCTCTGCTGTTGTCTCTGGTCGCGTGGCGCCACCCGCTGCTGCGCGGCTTGCGAGCCCTGCCTTCGCCTGAGCGCGATGAGGCGCCGCTCGGGGCTGAGGGTTTGGTCGTGTTGCCCCGCTAAGGCGCGAAGCGGTCGACAGCGTCTGTGATCAAGCCGTCGAGCCCGAGCGCAAGCAGGTCCTGGGCCGCATCACGGTCATTCACGGTGTAGGCCAATGCGCGCAGGCCCGCGCCGTGCATGCGCGCGACCATAGCGCGGTCGAACAGCCGGTAGTTGGCCACCACCGCAACGCAGCGTAGCGCCTGGGCGCGCTCGAACCAGCCGTCCCACAGCGAATCGACCAGCAGGGCGCGCGGCAGGTCAGGCGCTTCGGCCAAGGCGCCTTCGAGTGCTTCCGGCTTGAAGGAACTCAGCAGTGGCGGTACCGGCTCGTCGGCCCACAGACTGGCCGCTGCGCGCGCAACGGCTTCGCCGGTCTCGCGTTCGCGGCCCGGGGAGGGCTTGAGTTCGATATTGAGGTGGTGGCGGTTGCGCAGGCAGAAGGCGGCAATGGCGCTAAAGCTGGCCAGTGGTTCGCCGGCGAAGGCGCGGCTGTGCCAGCCACCCGCGTCCAGCGTGGACAGCTCAGCCCAGCTGCGCTCGGCGGCGTCGCCGTGGCCGTTGGTCGTGCGCGCGAGCGAGTCATCGTGCAGCAAGAAAGGCACGTGGTCCTCGCTCAGCTTCACGTCACACTCGAAGGCCCTGTAGCCGTGTTGCGCGCCGACCCGAAACGCTGCCAGTGTGTTCTCCGGCGCCAGCTTGCCGGCGCCGCGGTGGGCAATCCACGCCGGGTAGGGCCAGGGCGACAGCGTCATACGCGCTGCTGGGTCGCAGGGTCGAACCAATGCAGGCGCTGCCCATCGACTTGGAGCTGCACCGCCTCACCGGCGCGCGGCGGCGGCAGCGTGGCGTCCACGCGCAGGGTGAAGCCACCGGCGCCCAGTTGGCCATGGACCAGGCGTTCGGCCCCCAGCATCTCGACCATCTCGACCTGCAGGGTCCAGCCCGTGGCGGCCATGTCAACGTGTTCCGGACGCACGCCCAGCAGCAGCGGTCCGTTGCGAGGGGCGTTTTGCGGCAAGGCCAGCGTCACACCGCCCACCTTGAACTGGCTGCCCTCGGCCACGCCGTCGAGCAGGTTCATCGGTGGGCTGCCAATGAAGCCGGCCACGAAGGTCGTGGCGGGCCGGGTATAGACCTCGTCGGGCGTGCCGATCTGTTCCATGCGGCCGGCGTTCATCACGATCATTCGTTCAGCCAAGGTCATGGCCTCGACTTGATCATGGGTCACGAACAGGGAGGTGACGCCCAGTTCACGGTGCAGTTTCTGAATCTCCAGGCGCGTCTGCGCGCGCAGCTTTGCATCGAGGTTGGAGAGTGGCTCGTCGAACAGGAAGACGGCCGGTTGGCGCACGATGGCGCGGCCCATGGCTACCCGTTGGCGCTGGCCCCCCGACAACTCGCGTGGCTTTCGCGCCAGGTAAGGGGCCAGTTGCAGAATGCCGGCGGCCTTGTCAACCCGGGCCTTGATCTCTGCCACCGGCAGCTTGGCGATCTTCAGGCCGTAGGCCATGTTGTCGAACACGCTCATGTGCGGGTACAGGGCGTAGTTCTGGAACACCATGGCGATGTCACGCTCGCTCGGCTCCAGGCGGTTGACGACGCGGCCGCCGATCTCGATTTCGCCGCCCGTGATCTCCTCCAGCCCGGCCACCATGCGCAGCAGCGTGCTCTTGCCGCAGCCCGAAGGGCCGACGATGACCACGAACTCGCCATTGGCGATCTCGACGTCCATGCCGTGGATGACCTTGATCGCCTTGGGCCCGTGGCCGTAGGTCTTCTCGACCCTGCGCAAAGTAATCGAACCCATCTCAGGAAGCCTCGTTGATCCGAGCGGACGCCGCGGAACCGGCTCTGCCGGGCCGCTGGCGTTGCCCCCTTGAGGGGGAGGCGGCCACAGGCCGCTTCGGGGGTGATGTCATTTCTCGGTATCGACCAGGCCCTTGACGAACCACTTCTGCATCAGGATCACGACCAGCGCTGGCGGCAGCATGGCCAGGATCGCGGTGGCCATCACGGCGTTCCACTCGGTGGCGGCGTCGCCACCGGTGATCATGCGTTTGATGCCCATCACCACCGGGTACATGTCCTCGGTCGTGGTCACCAGAAGCGGCCACAGGTACTGGTTCCAGCCGTAGATGACCTGGATCACGAACAGCGCCGCAATCGAGGTGGTCGATAGCGGCAGCAGCACGTCCCAGAAGAAGCGCATCGGCCCAGCGCCGTCGATGCGCGCCGCCTCGACCAGCTCATCGGGTACGGTGAGGAAGAACTGGCGAAACAGGAAGGTCGCGGTCGCGGAGGCAATCAGCGGAATCGTCAGCCCGGCATAGGTGTTGAGCAGCCCCAAGTCGGCGACCACCTTGTAGGTCGGCAGGATGCGCACCTCGACCGGCAGCATCAGGGTGACAAAAATCATCCAGAAGACGACGTTGCGAAACGGGAAGCGGAAGTACACGATGGCAAACGCCGAGAGCAGCGAGATCACGATCTTGCCGATGGCGATCACCATCGCCGTGACCAGGCTGACCCACAGCATCGGCGCCACCGGCGCGATCTTTCCACCCATCTCGGTCTGGCCACCCAGCAACGCCAGCTTGTAGCTCTCGAGCATGTTGTCGCCCGGAAGCAGCGACATCGGCACATGCTGCACGATCTGCTCGGCGGTCTGGGTCGAGGCGATGAAGGTGATGTAGACCGGGAAGGCGACGATGATCACCCCGAGCACCAGCACGAGGTGCGACAGCAGGGTGGCGGCGGGGCGGT
>JANNGJ010000453.1:0-9555 GCA_031403815.1 Burkholderiales bacterium
GCAGGCGGTCATTGTCAGCATGCCGTTGTCAACGAACTTGACCAGGCGCCAGGCGCGCGTGACGCTGAGCATGGGCTCCAGGCCTTGGGCCTGGATCTGCTCCAAGTAGAGCTGGTAGGCCTTGATGACGACATCGATCTCGTCCAGCGCGGCGGCCTTGTTCAGGTACTCGTGCATGTTGAGAAACAGGCTGGCGTGGATGTTGGGCTGCCAGGTCATGAACCAGTCGGTCGAGAACGGCAACTGGCCCTTGCTCGGGCTCTTCCCCGCAACTTCCTTGTACAGGCGCAGCAGGCGCTCGTAGCTGAGATCGGTTTCGCTCTCCAGCACCTGCAGGCGGGCGCCGAGGTTGATCAGCACGACGGCGCGCTCGATCTGGCGGGTCTCGGTCAGGATGCTCTTGTTGCGGGCCATGTTCGTTCTCCTCGGGAAGCGTTGGTGGTTGTCGCGGCTGAGGCCAGCGCCGGGGGCTGTCAGTCAGGCGGCTTCTTGGTGGCGGCCGGCGAGCAGGATCGCGGCATGCAGGCGACCGACGCCTTCGTTGGCCGCGCTCTTGCCGTGGCTGGTGATCAGGTTCCAGACCAGCTCGTCGTCCATGCGGAAGCGGCACAGCAAGGTGCTGCTCTGCGCGACCTTCATGGTCTGAGCCGGTGTCAGGCCGCTGATGGTGTTGGCGGTGTCCTCACTGATGCCCAGGCGGTAGAGGGCCTGTTCGCGGTCGCTGCGGATCAGGCTCTGCGCCAGCATCAGGTAGGACAAGTTGGCTTCGCGGATCTCGACAAGGATTTGCTCGGTGTTCATGGTCTGGGTGCTCCTGGGTTGACGTTCGGTAACAGCGTGAAATGAACTGTAGGAGCCCCGTTGTTCTCGCGACAGAGGCAGCGCACCATGGCTGCAGTCCGCGTTCTTCTGCATGGCGTGTAAGGCAACTTCCTACACGCGCCGGCGAGTTGTGTCATTCGTCACAACCGGCAGCGGCCGCAGGGTAGCGGGTGCGGCGCAAGTCACAAACGACAACGGCGGCCCGCAGGCCGCCGTTGTGCGTCGAAGCAACGAATTACTTGGCGATCGTCACCCAATCCCAGATCAGGTAGTTATCGGCGCGGTGCACAGCCGTCACGTTCGAGCGCGCGGCCCACGGAATCACTTGCCGGTGCAGCGGAATCGTGTGCACCTGCTCTTTCCACTCCGTCAGCGCGGCCATGATCAGCTCTTTGCGCTTGGCCGGATCGGCCTCGACGCTGGAGCGCGCGGCCAAGTCATCGAACTTGGCATTCGTGCTGCGGCCGTAGTTGTAGGAGCCAACGCCGCCCGTGGGCTGCAGGTTGCGCAGCACAGGGGTCATGGTGGTCTCGGCATCGGTGACGGCGCCGCCCCAGCCGAGCATGTACATGCTGGTGTCGAACTTCTCCAGCTTGGGGAAGTAGGTCACACGCGGAATCGCCACGACCTTGACCTTGACGCCGATCTTGTCCCACATCGCCGCCAGGGCGATGCAGATTTCCTCGTCCTGGATATAGCGGTTGTTTGGGCAGTCGAGTTGAACTTCGAAGCCGTTCGGGTAGCCGGCATCGACCATCAACTTCTTCGCCAGGGTCACGTCGTAGGGGTAGCGAGCCTCCATCTTGGCGTCGTTGAAGTAAGCCTTGGGCGATGGCGTCATGCCGCCGGAGGGAAAACTCTGGCCGCTCATCAGCTTGGTCTTCATGGTCTCGATGTCGACCGCGTGATAGAGGGCCTGGCGCACGCGCAGGTCCTTGAAGGGGTTCTTGCCCTTGATGTTGCTGTTCTGCAGCTCATCGCGGAACTGGTCCATGCCGATGAAGACGATGCGGTTCTCCGGGCCGTCGATGACCTTCACGCCGGCGGTGCTGCGCAGCCGGGCGATGTCACGCGGCGGCGGGTCGAGGATGAAATAGAGCTCGCCCGAGATCAGCGCGGCGGAGCGCGTCGCGTCGTTGCCGATGGGCGTGAACACCACCTCCTGCACATTGCCTTCGGCCTTGGCCCAGTAGTTCGGATTGCGCTTCCAGGTGGTCTTGATGCCGGGCTCGCGCTTGACCAGCATGTAGGGGCCGGTGCCGTTGGCATTCATCGCGGCGAAGTGCTCTTCCTTGTTCTTGAAGTCCTGCGGCTTGGTGGCCTTGTTCTTCTCGCTCCAGACCTTGCTCATGATGAACAGCGGCTGCACATGCTCCATGAAGATCGGGTTGACCTTGGCCAGATCGAATTCGACCGTGCTCTCGTCGATTTTCTTGGGCGTGCCCACCGCATTGGCATAGACCGCGATCTGCGAGGTCGGCTCCTTGGCGCGGTTGATCGAGTACACCACGTCGTCGGCGGTGAAGGGCGTGCCGTCGTGGAACTTCACGCCCTGGCGGATCTTGAAGCGCCACTTCAGCGCCGAGACCTGCTCCCAGGAGGTGGCCAGGCCGGGCACAAAGTTGAGCTGGCGGTCGCGGTGCACCAGGTACTCATAGACCTGCTGGTTCACCGAGTTGGTGAAGGACTCGTTTTGCGAGTGCGGGTCCATCGTCTGCGGGTCGCCCTGGCTGGCGAAGCGGAAGGTCTGGGCCTGGGCCACGGCCGCCAGGCCGACGGCGGCGGCCAGCAGGCCCCCGAAAAAGAAGCGTTTCATCGTCGTCATGCGAAGTACTCCGGTGCAAACTGGAAAGCAGGCAGTTTAGGCAGGCGCGTCAGACTCGCCGTTGCGGGTTAACGCGCAGGCTTGACATCACGCGGTGGCGGGGTAGCCCTCGGCCGCCAGAGCCTTCTCAAGCACGTCGCGTGCCACCGAAGTCTGCAACCTGACCCGGTGCGTACCCAGGTCGGTCTGGACCTGGGCCTTAGGGTCCAGGCCCAGCACGGTGCGGGTGACTGTCTTGACGCAGTGGCCGCAAGTCATGTCAAGCAGGGTCATCTCGATCGGGTCCATGGGGTTGTCTCCGCTTTGAGCTTGCACAAGCGCATAACTCTAGACCTTGAAATGATGGCGCACTGGTGATCCTCAAGATGACCACGTTGCGCCAGATCAAATTCCCCATCGACGGCATGACCTGCGCCTCCTGCGTCGGCCGCGTCGAGCGCGCTTTGGCCGCCGTGCCCGGCGTGAGCACGGCCCAGGTCAACCTGGCCACGGAAACCGCCTTGGTCGAGGCCACGCCCGAAGTCGACCCGGCCGTGCTGTGGAGCGCGGTCGAGCGTACCGGCTATGGCGTGCCACGCAACGCCTCCGGACCGGCCACCGACACGGCCAACGACGCGGCCAGCACCGAGGCTCCACGCCAGCGCCACGACGCCGGCTGGCGCGTGGCCGTCGCGGCGGCACTCAGTGCGCCGCTGGCCCTGCCGATGCTGGGCGACCTGTTCGGCGCGCATTGGATGCTGCCGGCATGGTGGCAGTTGGCCCTCGCCACCCCGGTGCAGTTCTGGCTCAGCGCGCGTTTTTATCGTGCCGCCTGGATGGCGCTGCGCGCCGGCAGCGGCAACATGGACTTGTTGGTGGCGGTCGGCACCAGCGCTGCCTACGGCCTGAGCTTGGTTCTCTGGTGGCGTGACCCGCAAGGCATGCCGCACCTGTACTTCGAAAGCGCCGCCGTGGTCATCACCCTGGTGCTGTTCGGAAAGTGGCTGGAGTCGCGTGCCAAGCGCCGCACGCTCGACGCCCTGCAGGCCCTGCGCGCCCTGTGCCCCGACCGCGCCACCGTCCTGCGTGACGGCGTCGAGCACAGCGTGCCGCTGGCCGAATTGCGGGTCGGCGACGCGGTGGTGGTGCGGCCGGGCGAGCGCGTGCCGGTGGACGGCGTGCTGACAGAGGGGCGCAGCCACTTCGACGAATCGCTGCTGACGGGCGAGAGCCTGCCGGTTGCACGCGAAGCGCGGGATGCCAGCGAGCGTGTCACGGGCAGCGCCATCAACGGCGAGGGCCGCGTGGTGCTGCGCACCACGGCGGTGGGCGCCGAGACCACCCTGGCGCGCATCGTGCGCATGGTCGAGTCCGCACAAGCAAAGAAGGCGCCGATCCAGCAAACCGTCGACCGCGTCAGCGCCGTCGTCGTGCCGGTGGTGGTGGTCGTGGCCATGCTGACCCTGCTTGGCTGAGGCCTGGCCCGCGGTGACTGGCCCTTGGCCCTGGTGCATCCCGTGTCAGTGCTGGTCATTGCCTGCCCCTGCGCGCTCGGGCTGGCCACGCCGGCCACCTTGATGGTCGGCACCGGCCTGGCTGCGCAGCGTGGCATTCTGGTGCGCGATGCCCAGGCCCTCGAAACCATGCGCCTGGTGCGCGTGGTGGCCTTCGACAAGACTGGCACCTTGACGCAAGGCCAGCCCACGCTGAGCCTGTTCGAGCCGGTGTCGGGCGGCGACCGCCCGGCACTGTTGCGCGACGCCCAGGGCTTGCAGTCAGGCAGCGAGCACCCGCTGGCGCGCGCCGTGACCCGCGCTGGCCGCTGCCAATGTCGGCCTGGCCATGGCCACCGGCACCGACGTGGCCATGGAAACTGCCGGCCTGACCCTCATGCGAGGCGACCTCGCCCTGGTGGCAGAGGCGGTGGCCCTGTCGCGTGCCGTCACCGCCAAGATCCACCAGAACCTGTCTGGGCCTTCGCCTACAACGTGGTGGGCATTCCACTGGCCGCCTTCGGCGCCCTCAGCCCCGTTCTGGCAGGGGCCGCCATGGCCCTGTCTAGCGTCAGCGTGCTCGGCAACGCGCTGCTGCTGCTGCTGCTGCTGCGGCGGCAGCCGGCGCCGACGGCGTGAGGCGCTTTCCCTTCAATGGCATCTATTTCTTGGGGGTTTGGTTGCGTGCCACGCTGCCGGGTTCCGGCCCGGCAGCGCGGCACGCAACCAAATTTAGCGGAACTTGCTTTGCGGCAGGGTTTGCAGATCGCTCGGCAAGCTGGCGAGGTAATTGGCCATGAGCTTCAGCTCGGCGTGGCTGAACTGCTTGACCTGCCCGACCATGATCGCGTTGCTGCGCCCGACCTTGGCGTTGCCGACGGTCTGGTAGGACTTGAGCGCCACGTAGAGGTAGTCGGCATGCTGGCCGGCCAGCTTGGGGTAGCTGCCGTCGATAGGCGCACTGTAGTTGGCGCCATGGCACGACGCGCAGGCGCCCTTGGTCAGCAGTGCAGCGACAGCGGGCGGGGCCGCTGGTGGCTGCGCCGGCAGGGTGGCCGCCGACTTGCCGTGTTGTTCGTAGTAGGCCGCCACGTCGGCCATGTCTTGCTCGCTCAAAACACCGGCCACGCTGCGCATTGTCGGGTGCTTGCGCTCGCCCTTCTTGTAGGCGTTGAGGGCGGCGACAGTGTAGGCGGCCCCTTGGCCGGAGATCATCGGCACCTTGTGGATCTCGGGAAAGCTGGCCTGGTAGCCCTTGATGCCATGGCAGCCAATGCACCCGGCCACCTTGCTCTGGACCGCCGGGCTGGCAGGCGCGGCCGTCTGAGACTGAGTCTGAGCCTGAGCAGCAAAGGACCCACCGGCGAAGGCCAGCAGCAGAGTGAGGAGGCGCGCTTGAGTCATGGACAAGGTGGGTAGCGGTCAGGTCAGCGCCGAATTATAGGGGGCCCCCTATACTGGAAAGCCCCTGTGCACCCGCTCCAAAACGGGCCCGGCCCCATGACCAAATTCCACGGCTCCGAGCAGTACGTTGCCACCCCTGATTTGATGCTGGCCGTGAATGCCGCGATCACCTTGCAGCGCCCGCTGCTGGTCAAGGGCGAGCCCGGCACCGGCAAGACGATGCTGGCCGAAGAAGTGGCCGCCGCACTGAAGATGCCGCTCTTGCAGTGGCACATCAAGAGCACCACCAAGGCCCAGCAGGGCCTGTACGAGTACGACGCCGTGAGCCGTCTGCGCGACAGCCAGCTGGCCGGCCCGGATGGCGCGGAGAAAGTGCGCGACATCCGCAACTACATCGTCAAGGGCGTGCTCTGGCAGGCCTTCACGGCCGAGCAGCCGGTGGCCCTGTTGATCGATGAAATCGACAAGGCCGACATCGAATTCCCCAACGACTTGCTGCGCGAACTCGACCGCATGGAGTTCTACGTTTACGAAACGCGCGAGCTGGTCAAGGCGCGGCATCGCCCTGTCGTCTTCATCACCAGCAACAACGAGAAGGATCTGCCCGACGCTTTCCTGCGCCGCTGCTTCTTTCACTACATCAAGTTCCCTGACGCGGCGACGATGCAGGCCATCGTCGATGTGCACTTCCCCGGCCTGAAGAAAGAGCTGCTGGCCGCGGCACTGAAGAACTTCTACGACGTGCGCAACCTGCCCGGCCTGAAGAAGAAGCCTTCGACCTCCGAATTGCTCGATTGGCTCAAGCTGCTGGTGGCCGAAGACATCCCCGCCGATGCGCTGCACAGCCAGGACGAGAAGGTGGCGGTACCGCCCCTGGTGGGTGCGCTGTTGAAGAACGAGCAGGACGTGAGCCTGTTCGAAAAACTCGTCTTCATGCAGCGCCACAACCGATGACGCCCCTTCACCGTTCGGGCTGAGCTTGTCGAAGCCCTGGCCCGCTCCCCTCACGCTCACTGGCGCACACGCCACGTTGTGCCCGCTCGCGCTTGAGCACCACGACGGTCTGATCAATGCCGTACGCGACGGCGAACTGTGGCAGCTCTGGTACACCAGCATCCCCGCGCCCGAGCGCATGACCGCCGAAATCGAACGCCGGCTCGACCTGCAAGCGCGCGGCTCGATGCTGCCGTTCACGGTCTTCGATGCTGCAGGCCGCGTGGTTGGCATGACCACCTACATGAACATCGACGCCACTAACAAGCGCGTCGAAATCGGCAGCACCTGGACAGCCCGCAGCGCGCAGCGCTCGGCGCTCAACTCCGAGTGCAAGTTGATGCTCCTGACGCATGCTTTCGAGCAGCTCGACTGCATTGCTGTCGAGTTCCGCACCCATCGCCTGAACACCCAGAGCCGGCGCGCCATCGAACGCCTGGGCGCGCAGCTCGACGGCATCCTGCGTGCGCACTCGCGCGCCAGCGACGGTTCGCTGCGCGACACCGCGGCCTACAGCATCACCGCAACGGAGTGGCCGGCGGTGAAGTCACACCTGGCCTGGCAACTGGCCAAACCGCGCTGAAACAGCGTGTCAAACGCTGATCGCGCTGGTGAACGTGAGCCGGTTGCCGAACGGGTCGGCCACCGCCATGTCGCGCGTGCCCCAGGGCATCGCCGCCACACTCGGCCGCGCGTACTTGTAGGCCTTGGCCAACAGTTCGGCGCACAGCGCGTCGACATCACTGACCTCGATGCGCATCGAAGCCCCCGGGCTGGCGTCGCCATGGTGCTCCGACAGGTGCAGCACGCAAGCGTCGCGCCGCACGCCCAGGTACAGCGGCAGCCCGGCCTCGAAACGGTGCTCGAACACCACCGAGAAGCCGAGGAAACCGAGATAAAACTCGCGTGCCTTGGCTTCGTCGAAGATGCGCAGGATCGGTGTGGTCTGGCCGATTTTCATGACGTTCTGTCACCAGTGTAGAACAAGCCTTTCGCCGATACTGGGCTCCACCATGCTGATCGACTTCTTCTCCACCCTGCGCGCGGCCAAGTTGCCGGTCTCGGTGCGCGAGTCCCTGACCCTGCTCGAAGCCATCCGGGCCGGTGTGATCGACGACGACGGCGGTCCGTCCATCGACAAGTTCTACTTCCTGGCCCGCACCACCCTGGTCAAGAACGAAACCCTGTTTGACAAGTTCGACCGCGCCTTCTCGGCCTACTTCAAGGGCATGGCCCTGCGCACCGACTTCACGCAAGACGTGCCGCTGGAGTGGCTGCGCAAGACACTCGAACTCGAACTCTCGCCGGAAGAAAGAGCGGCGATAGAGAAGATGGGCTGGGACGAGTTGATGGACACCTTGAAGAAGCGCTTCGAGGAACAAAAGGAGCGCCACGAGGGCGGCAGCAAGATGATCGGCACCGGCGGCACCTCGCCCTTCGGCGCCTACGGTGTGAACCCGCAGGGCATTCGCATCGGCCAGGCCAGCGGGCGCAACAAGAGCGCGGTCAAGGTGTGGGACCAGCGCGCCTACAAAGACTACGACGACACCAAGGAGATTGGCACGCGCAACTTGAAGGTGGCGCTGCGCCGGCTGCTCCGCTTCGCGCGCGAGGGCAGCGAGCTCGAGCTGGCGCTGGACGACACCATCCACGCCACCGCGGCCAACGCCGGCCTGCTCGACATCAAGATGATCCCGGAGCGGCACAACAAGGTCAAAGTGCTGTTGCTGATGGACGTGGGCGGCACGATGGACGAACACATCCACCGCGTCGAAGAAATGTTCAGCGCCGCCAAGAGCGAGTTCAAGCACCTCGAGTTCTTCTACTTCCACAACTGCGTCTATGACTTCATGTGGAAGAACAACCGCCGCCGCTTCAGCGAAAAGTTCGCCACCTGGGACCTGATCCGCAAGTACAACCGCGACTACAAGCTGATCTTCGTTGGCGACGCGACGATGAGCCCTTACGAAATCCTGCAACCCGGCGGCAGCGTCGAGTACAACAACGAAGAACCCGGCGCCGAGTGGCTGCAGCGCCTGACCAACGCCTTCCCCAAACACGCCTGGATCAACCCCGAACCGCAGGGCGTGTGGCAATACCGGCAAAGCATCTCCATCGTCAGCCAGTTGATGAACCAGCGCATGTACCCGATGACGTTGGCGGGCCTCGAAGGAGCGATGCGCCTGCTCAGCAAATGAGCCGCAGGCGCGACGGCCAGGCCGGGCGCGCTTGGGCCGCCGCGGGGCTCCTCGCGCTGCTGTGGGCGCTGGCCGGGTGCGCGGGGCTCCAAGCTGCGGCCCCCGGCACCCTGCCTGGAGCGGCGCCGCAACTGCGCCTGACCATCGCCGCGCCCGCTGAACAACGGCGCTTGCTCGAAACCTATCTCGACCTCGCCCGGCTCGCCGTCCTGGCCCCGGGCGAAGCCCTGTCGGATACCGAACTGCGGCGCTTGAGTGCCGCCGCACCGGCCCAGGCGCGCGCCCTGCTCGCCACCCAGGGCTTCATGGACGCCAGCGTGACAGTACGGCGCGAGCCCGGCGCCGCTGGCGAGTTGCCGCATGTTCACATCGATGTCGAAGCGGGGCCGCGCAGCCGCATTGAACGCGCCGACCTCGAGCTGCTCGGGCCCGTAGCGCAGGCCGCCAGCCGTGGCGATGCCGAGGCCCTCGAGACCGTGGCCATCTGGCGCGCGGCGTGGGGCCTGCCCGCCGGCCGAGACTTCACCGACGCAGCCTGGCGCGAAGCCAAGTCCGCGGCCCTGGCGCGCCTGCGCGCCGCGGGCTACGCCAGCGCACGCTGGCGTGAGACAAGCGCCAACGTCGACGCCGACCGCGCTCAGGTGATCGTGACGCTGAGCGCCGAATCGGGTCCGCTGTTTCGCACCGGCGTGATCGCCGTCGAAGGCCTGCAGCGCCAGGCCGACACCAGCGTGCGCAACCTGGCGGGGTTCTCGGCCGGCACCCCGGCCACCGACGCCCTGCTGCTGGACTATCAAGAACGCCTGCAACGCGCCGGTCTGTACGAGCGCGTGTCGGTGAG
>JANNGJ010000454.1:0-2888 GCA_031403815.1 Burkholderiales bacterium
GCGGTGTTGTTGCCCACGCGGGTGCAAAGACCCACGATGGCGCAAGACGTGATGCCGGTGAAGGCCGCCAGGTAAGGCGTGCGGCCGCTGACCAGGATGGTGACCAACAGCACCAGCGGGATCAGCGTGGGCCAGCGGTCACGCAGGCTCTGGCGCAGCTTGGGCATTTCTGCTTCGGTCAGGCCGCGCAGACCGAAGCGCTTGGCTTCGAAGTGCACCTGCATGAACACGCCGAAGAAATGCATGAAGGCCGGAACCGCGGCCGCGATGATGATGGTCTGGTACGGCACCGACAAGAACTCGATCATCAAGAAGGCTGCTGCGCCCAGCACCGGCGGGGTGATCTGCCCGCCGGTGGAGGAAGCGGCTTCCACCGCGCCGGCAAACTCGCGCTTGTAGCCCACCCGGATCATGGCCGGGATGGTCAGCGAGCCCACCGTCACCGCATTGGCCACGCTGCTGCCCGACAACATGCCGAACATGGCCGAGCCCAGCACGCTGACCTTGGCCGGCCCGCCGGCGTAGCGCCCGGCCACCGTGCTGGCGATGTCCAGGAACAACTGCCCCAGGCCGATGCGCGTGGCCAGCACGCCAAACAGCACGTAGTGGAAGACATAGGTGGCCACCACGCCCACCGCCACACCGTAGACACCCTGGCTGGTGAGGTACTGGTGATTGATCAGCTGACTCCAGCTGGCGCCGGCGTGCTTGAGCAAGCCCGGGAAGAGGGGCCCGGCCATCGCGTAGAACATGAAGGCGATGGCGATGATGGGCAGCGGCCAGCCCATGCTGCGGCGCGTGGCCTCCAGCAGCGCGAGGATGAGGATGCTGCCCATCACCACATCGATCGTCAGCGGGTTGCCGACGCGGAAGGTCAGGTCCTCGAAGATGTAGGGGATGTAGAGCACCGAAGCGGCCACCGCGGCCGCCAGCAGCCAGTCGAACCAGGGCACGTTGCCGGGGGCGGTGATGCGGTGCTCGGCCACCTTTTCCAGCAGCGCGTGGCGATGCGGGAAGACCAGAAAGATCAGCCCCAGCACGAAGGCCAGGTGCACACCGCGGTGGGTCACCTCCTGCAGCAGCCCGAAGCCGGCGGTGTAGTAGTGAAAGACGCTGAGCAGCAGCAGCAAGCCGCCCACCACCGTGGCCGCGGCCGCCGTCAGCGGCCGAAAGCGCATCTCGGGGTCGTACTTCTGCTCCAGCTGGGCCACGGTCTTGTCGTCGGGCAGGGCGGTGGTCATGGGCGCGGCTGGGGTGGGGTCGGGCAATCAAAAAAAGGGCAGCCGTTTTGGCTGCCCCTGTGTTCAGGCAAGGTGGTCGGTGGCCTACTTGATCAGGCCGACTTCCTTGTAGTACTTCTCGGCACCCGGGTGGAAGGGGATGCCGGCTGCGCGCACGGCGTTTTCCTTGGTGATGAACTTGCCTTTGGCGTGGCCGCTGGCGAGTTGCTTCTGCGCGTCGGCGCTGAACAAGGCCTTGGTGATCTCATACACCGTGTTGGTGTCGGCCTTGTCGCTGGTGACCCATTGCGCGCCCACGGCCAAGGTGGCCACGGCAGCCACACCCTTGTAGGTGTCGGCGGCAATGCTGTCGGGCGAGAAGAAGGCACTGCTCTTGCGCAGGGCTTCGGCCTGGGCGCCGTCGATCGGCAGCAGCTCGATGCCGCTGCCGGCACTGGCCAGCTCGGCAATCGCGCCAGCGGGTGCGCCGCCGGTGAAGAAGAAGGCGTCGAGCGAGCCGTCCTTCATCTTGTCGCCGGCCTGGTTGGGCTTGATGTACTCGGGCTTGATGTCCGATTCCTTCAGGCCATAGGCGGCCAGGATGGCGCGTGCGTTGACCAGCGTGCCCGAGCCCGGCTCGTCCAGCGCCACGCGCTTGCCTTTCAGGTCGGCCACGCTCTTGATGCCGCTGCCCTTCTTCACCACCACGTGCACGCTCTCGGGGTAGAGGTTGGCGATCAGGCGCAGGCCCGGCACATTGGGCTTGCCTTCGTACAGGCCCGTGCCCTTTTGCGCCCAGGTGGCCACGTCGGACTGGCTGAAGCCGCTTTCCATGGCGCCGCCGGCAATGCCGTTGACGTTGGCCACGCTGCCGTTGCTGGCCTGCGCGGTGACGACGATCTTGCCCGGCTGGCTGACGGCGTTGGCGATCATGCCGCCCACCGGGTAGTAGGTGCCGGCCGTGCCGCCGGTGCCAATGCGGAAGAACTGTTGGGCCTGGGCGGCGGTACCGGCCACGGCCAGCGCGGTGGCCAGGGTCAGGATGCGGGTGATCTTCATGAAAGCTCCAGAGGGTGGATGGCGAACCGCGGATGTTGACGCACGACCGGCGGCCGCGCGCTTCGTGCAACTACCAAGACCCTCCAGCCCGACGGGGGTGCCCAGACCCCGCGGCTGGAGGGCTTTGGCCGCAGCGCGATGCACGTCACCACGCCGAGAGATGCGGCACGCCGGTTTGCACAATGCAAGCTCTGGGCAAGCTCCGCGAACGGGTGGTCCCGGCCGTTGTGAGAAGACGCCGGCCATCGAGAGGGGCTGACGCGCCTGGGTCTGCAGGCCACGGCAGCGCCGTGGGCACCTCTTGTCCTTCGCCCCGACAAGCACCACACGCGCCTCTGATGTGACGCGCCGCCCAGGCGGCTTGTTGCAACTCGGCACTCAGCCTGCCGCTGCCCGGCGGGTCCGACGCCGCGATCAGCGATCTCGGGGCGCAATCATGCGATCAATGGATTGCGCACTGCAAGCGCAGGAAACCGGGAGAAGTCGCGGTCGGCCGACCACAACTCGGCCACGCCGTGCGAAAGGCAGATCGCGGCGATGCGCGCGTCGTGAATCGCCCCCCCGTGCGCCTTGGCCGCCAGCGCCAGCGGCTCCAGATGCTGCAAGTAG
>JANNGJ010000455.1:0-2988 GCA_031403815.1 Burkholderiales bacterium
GCCACCGAGGCGACGTTGACGATACGCCCGCCGGTGAAAGTGCCGGGCGCGGCGCCCTTGCTGCGCGCGATCATCCGCTTGGCAACTTCCTGGGCCACGAAGAAGGCGCCCCGGGCGTTGGTGTTCATGACGAAGTCGTAGTCCTCTGGTGTCACGTCGGTCAGCTTCTGCGTTTTGCCAACGCCCGAGTTGTTGACCAGGATGTCGATCGTGCCCATTTCGGTCTCGGCATGGGCGATGGCCGCGCGGATGCTGTCGTGGTCGGTCACGTCCATTTCGACCACGTGGGCATCCCCGTCGTTGGCCTCGATCTCAGCCCGCAGGGTTTTCAGGCGCTCCAGGCGCCTGGCGGCCAGCACCACGCCGGCGCCCGCGGCTGCCAGGGTGCGGGCAAACTGCGCACCCAGGCCGCTCGAAGCCCCGGTGACCAGGGCCACCCGGCCCGCCAAGTCAATTTGATACGCCATGTTGCTACTCCGTGATTGCGACTTCGGATCACGATAGCACGCGTGCCTCCTTAGAATTGAGGCGTCTTGACACTGCCGACTCGATCCATGACGCCCCAGGAAATCCTCGCTCAACACGGCCCGCGCGAAGCGATGGAGTACGACGTGGTGGTGGTCGGCGCCGGCCCGGCCGGCCTGTCCTGCGCCATCCGTCTGAAGCAACTGGCGGCCTTCGAAGGCAAGGAGATTTCGGTGGTGGTGCTGGAGAAGGGCTCAGAACCCGGCGCCCACATCCTGTCGGGCGCGGTGATGGACCCGCGCGCCCTGACCGAGCTGTTCCCCGACTGGCGCGCCATGGGCGCCCCATTGAACCAACGCGTGGTGGCCGACGAAGTGCTGTGGCTAGGGCCCACGAAGGCGCGGCGCACGCCCGACTTTCTGGTACCCGACTGCCTGCACAACGGCGGCAACTACATCATCAGCCTGGGCGCCGTGACGCAGTGGCTCGGCCAGCAGGCCGAAGCCCTGGGCGTCGAGATCTTCCCTGGCTTCAGCGCGGCCGAGGTGCTGTTCGGCGCCGACGGCTCGGTCAAGGGCGTGGCCACTGGCAACCTCGGCGTCGGCAAGGACGGTGTACCGCACGAGGGCTTCCAGCTCGGAATGGAACTGCAGGCGCGCTACACGGTGTTTGCCGAAGGCTCGCGCGGCCACCTTGGCAAGCAGGTGATTGCGCGCTACCGCCTCGACGGCGGCAAAGACCCGCAGAGCTATGCCCTGGGCATCAAGGAGTTGTGGGAGATCGACCCAGCCAAGGCCAAGCCCGGCCAGGTCGTTCACACCGCCGGCTGGCCGATGGACAATCACACCTACGGCGGTGGTTTTCTCTACCACCTCGAAGGCAACAAGGTCACGCTGGGTTTCGTCACCGGCCTCGACTACCAGAACCCGTGGCTGAGCCCTTTCGAGGAAATGCAGCGCTGGAAGACGCACCCCGCCATCCGCGCCCACATCGAAGGCGGCAAGCGCATCGGCTACGGCGCGCGCGCCATCACCGCCGGTGGCCTGCTCAGCCTGCCCAAGCTGGTGTTCCCCGGCGGGGCGCTGGTGGGTTGCGACGCTGGCACCCTCAACGCGGCGCGCATCAAAGGCAGCCACGCCGCCATGAAGACCGGCATGCTCTGCGCCGAGGCCTTGTACGAGGCGGTGGTCAAGCAAGACCGCCGCCACGACGAACTCAAGGCCTACCCCGACGCCTTCCGCGCGAGTTGGCTGTGGGACGAGCTGAACGGCGCGCGCAACTTCAAGCAGTGGTTCAAGAAGGGCAACTATGTCGGCGCCTTGATGACCGGCATCGAGCACTGGCTGTTGCCCAAGCTCGGCATCAAGAGCGCGCCCTGGACGATCCACCACACCCAGCCCGACCACGCCCGCCTCAAACCCGCCGCCGCGTGCGTGCAGATCGCCTACCCCAAGCCCGATGGCGTGCTGACCTTCGACCGTCTCAGCTCGGTCTTCATCAGCAACACCAACCACGAAGAGAATCAGCCGGCACACCTGACCCTGATCGACGCCAAGGTGCCCGTCGCCACCAACTTGGCTCAGTACGCCGGCCCCGAGAGCCGCTACTGCCCGGCCGGCGTGTATGAGTACGTGAAGGACATCGACCCCGAACATCCTGAGGTATCGAAGGACCGCCTGCAGATCAACGCGCAGAACTGCGTGCACTGCAAAACCTGCGACATCAAAGACCCGACGCAGAACATCGTCTGGGTCACGCCCGAGGGCGGCGGCGGGCCGAACTACGCGGGGATGTGAGCGCATCCAGCGGGCACGGCGCCATGTGACACGATGTCGCGTTCAAACGGATAACGGCACAGCGGTTTGCCATTGGCCTGCGGTTGACGCTCGTTGCCCCGTTGCCTTGACGTTCTGCGCGTCGCTGCTGGCGCTGTGCGGCGGCGTCTCACCGAAAGTGGCACGGAAGACGAAATTCTGATTGCCCGCCATGGTCGCCCGGTAGCACGGTTGCTCCACCTGCCTTCGTCAATTCCAGGTAAACGGATTGGCGTAGCCAGTGGCAAATTTACGGTACCTGATACCATAGATGCCGATAACGAAACCATAGGCAAGATGTTTGCGGGTCTCCATTCGTGAGGATTCTGATTGATACTCATATTGCTTTGTGGGCCATTAGCGATGATGTTCGACTTCCCGCAAAAGCCAGAAAATTGCTGCTTGATCCGCAGAACGACATCGTCGTGAGCGCGGCAACGGTTTGGGAAATTTCTATAAAACACGCCCTGGGCCGCGGTAATATGCCGGTTTCCGGAAACGATGCATTGGGGTATTTCAAGGAATCCGGTTACCGCCTGCTATCCGTAACCCCGGAACACGCAGCCTTCGTGGAACAACTCCTCCCACATCATACTGACCCGTTTGATCGTATTCTCGTTGCCCAAGCATTGTGCGAACCGTTGCGACTTCTGACCCATGACGCGGCAATTGCCCGCTATAGCGACACGGTAATACTGGTGTAAATGAA
>JANNGJ010000456.1:0-2062 GCA_031403815.1 Burkholderiales bacterium
CTGTCCCTGGTGGCGTGTTTTCTAGCACTGCGGGTCAAGGTGAAGCCGGCCTTGTTGTGGGCGCTGGCGGGCACGATCGTCGTGCACGTGGCCTTCTACAAGCTGCTGCGCGTGCCCTTGCCCTGGGGCGTATTGCGCCCCTTCTACTGACACGAGCGCTCGCCGATGGATGCCGTCCTCCTGGCCTTCGGGCTGGTCTTCGAGCCCTATGTGCTGATGGTCATCCTGCTGTCGGCCATTTACGGTCTGTTCGTCGGCGCCATCCCTGGGCTCACGGCCACCATGGCCACCGCCTTGCTGGTACCGGTGACCTTCTTCATGGCGCCGGTGCCGGCGGTGGCCGCCATCGTGACGGCCACGGCGATGGCCATCTTTGCCGGCGACATTCCGAGCGCGCTGCTGCGCATGCCGGGCACCCCGGCGTCGGCGGCTTACACCGACGAAGCCTTCCTGCTGACCAAGAAGGGCCAGGCGGAGCTGGCCCTTGGTGCCGGCCTGGTGTTCT
This sequence comes from Burkholderiales bacterium, assembly GCA_031403815.1. Classification (GTDB taxonomy): domain Bacteria; phylum Pseudomonadota; class Gammaproteobacteria; order Burkholderiales; family Burkholderiaceae_C; genus CADEEN01. The sequence continues at coordinate 506 of JANNGJ010000456.1, forward strand.
CGGTGCTGGGCGGTATCTTCGGCGTGCTGGTGCTGATCGTGGCCGCACCGGCACTGGCCGAAGTGGCGCTCAAGTTCAGCTCCTTCGAGTACTTCTGGCTGGTGATGCTGGGCTTCACCTGTGCCATCTTCATCGCCGGCACCGACCCGCTCAAGGGCGTGGTGTCGTTGTTGCTGGGCTTGTTGATCGCCTGCGTCGGCCTGGACAACCCGGCCGGGGCGCCGCGCTACACCTTCGGCAATGCCGAGCTGACGGGCGGCATCTCACTGATCCCGCTGATGATCGGCATGTTCGCGATCTCGGAAGTGCTGCGCTTCGCCAGCGGCGTCGAGAAGCCGGCCATGGCCATCGACCGGCCCTTCGGCAATGTCTTTGCCGGCATGTGGACGCTGATCAAGAAGTACCCGGTCCAGTTGTTCCGCGGCTCGGCCTTGGGCACCCTGGTGGGCGCGCTGCCGGGTGCCGGGGCCGACATCGCGGCCTGGATGTCGTATGCGATGTCGAAGAAGTTCTCCAAGGAACCCGAGAAGTTCGGCACCGGTCACGTCGAGGGCATCGTCGAATCGGGCGCAGCCAACAACTCGGCGCTCGGTGGGGCCTGGATCCCGGCCCTGGTGTTCGGCATCCCGGGCGACTCCATCACCGCCATTGCCATCGGCGTGCTCTACCTGAAGAACATGAACCCCGGGCCGATGTTGTTCGTCGAGAACCCGCAGAACATCTACGCCGTCTTCATCGTCTTTCTGTTGGCCCAGCTGCTGATGCTGCCGCTGGGCTGGGGCGCGATCAAGGTGGCCAAGCGCATCCTGCGCATTCCGGCCACCTTGCTGATGCCGCTGATCCTGCTGTTCTGCGTGGTCGGCAGCTTCGCCATCAACAACACCCTGTTCGGCGTGGTCATCATGCTCGTGGCCGGCGTGATGGCCTTCTTCATGGAGCGCTGGGGCTTCCCGGTCGCGCCCACCATCCTTGGCGTGGTGCTCGGCACCATGCTGGAGGAGCACTTCTTCAGCAGCCTGATCAAGGCCGATGGCAACTTCTTCGTCTTCTTCGAGCGGCCGATTGCGGGCACACTGGGGGCGTTGACGCTGTTGATCTGGGGCTGGCCGCTGCTCAAGTTGCTGCGCGCGCGCCACACCTGAATTGCCGGTCATCCTGAGCCTGTCGAGGGGCTTCGACAGGCTCAGCCCGAACGGACGTTCACAAGATTGAGCGCGAACCCGTGGGCGGTTCGCGTGGCACGGCTCAGAGCAGGTGCTTCACCCCATCCCGCTCACCCGTCAACTCCGCCAGCGTCTTGTCAATGCACTCCTGCGAGAAGGCGTCGATCGGCAGGCCTTCGACGATCTTGTAGCTGCCGCCGCTGGTGGTGACCGGGAAGCCGAACATCACGTCCTTGGGGATGCCGTACTCGCCATTGCTCGGCACGCCCATCGTCACCCATTCGCCATTCGTGCCCAGGGCCCAGTCGCGCATGTGGTCGATGGCGGCGTTGGCGGCTGACGCGGCGGATGAGAGGCCGCGCGCTTCGATGATCGCGGCGCCGCGCTTGCCGAC
>JANNGJ010000457.1:0-1744 GCA_031403815.1 Burkholderiales bacterium
TCGATGTATTTGCGGTCAACCTGTTTGGCGCCGCGGTAGGTGTTGATCAGCACCGGCGGAAACGCGCCCATGAAGATGATCAGCACCGGCCCGCCGATGCCGGTGCCGAACCACAGCGCGGCAAAGGGCACCCAGGCGATGGGGGCGATGAAGCGCACGGTCTCGAAGGCCGGCGACACGATGCGGTCGACCCACGGAAACCAGGCCATCAGCAGGCCGAGCGGAATGCCGACGCTCACCGCCAGCACGAAGCCCATGGCAAAGCGCTGCAGGCTCGACAGCAGGTGTTCGTGCAGCACGTAACCGGCGAACGGCGTGGTGAGCAACTGGCCGAAGCGCTCGACCACATCCCACGGCGTGGGCAGGAAATCGCGCGAGGTGATGCCTGAGGCGGCGGCCAGGGTCCAGACCGCCAGAAAGCTCACGGCCCCGGCGGCCGAGAGGCGCCAGAAGCGCGCGGGCGCTAGCGGCGGCTGCAGCATCAGAGTGCCTTCCAGGGCATCACACGGCGCTCGATCCAGCCCAGCCCGAGCGTCATCAACCAGCCGCACAGGGCCACGCTGAGCATGCCCACCAGGATCATGGCCGGGTAGATGTCTTGCGCCGCCTGGTTCAGGATGCTGCCCAGGCCGGCGACGGCGCCCACCAGCTCGGCCGCCACCAGCGTGGTCCACGAAGCCTGCAGGGACAAGCGCAGGCCGGTGAAGATGCTCGGCAGCGCGCCGGGGATCAGCACCTCGCGCCAGTAGCGCCAGCCGCGAACATCGAGCATGGCGGCGGCCTCGAAGATGGGCTTGTCGATCTGCCGCACGCCGGTGTAGCTGTTGATGACCGAGGGCACGAAGGCGGCGAAGAAGATGACCATCATCTTGGCCGCATCGCCCAGGCCGAGCCACACGATGGCCAGCGGAATCCAGGCCAGCGGCGGGATCGGCCGCAGGATCAGGAAGATCGGGTTGACGAAGGCCTCGACGCTGCGGCTGGCCCCCATCGCCAGGCCCAGCACCACGCCCACGGAGGCGGCCACGGTGAAGCCCATCGTCACCAGGAGCACGCTGCGCAGCACATGCTCGTAGAGGCGGGCGTTGCCGTAGCCCTCGACCATGATCTGCTTCAGCGCCAGCCCCACTTCGGCCGGCGTGGTAAAGCGCGCGGGCGAGATGATGCCGAACACCGCCGTCAGCAGGTGCCACAGCGCCAGCACCACCAACAGCGTCACCACCGCCCGGCCTGCGAGGGCCGGGAGCGAGCGTGGTGCGGGGGCAATAGTCATGCGCGTGTGTGTCTGTAAACGATTACAGTTTGCGGCCCACAATGGGGAGCGTCAAGGCGGGATTCGCTCTGACGGCACCGGACTTTCCCTATGAGCCGGCCCGAACTGAGCCTCGGCAAGCGCTCTGCAAACGCGTACATTCCGGCCATGCCCGCGCCCGACACGCCCTTGCCGACCATGGAAGACGTGGCGCGCCACGCCGGCGTGTCCACCGCCACCGTCTCGCGCGTGCTGAACCAGACCGATGCGGTGCGCGCCGGCCTGCGCGCCCAAGTGGAGGCCTCGGTGCTGGCACTGGGCTACGTGCCGCATGCCGGCGCCCGCACGATGAAGCTGCGCCGCAGCGGCACCCTGGGCGCCATCTTCCCGACCATCGACAACGCCATCTTCGCCAAGGCCATCGATGCGCTGCAACGCCGCCTGGCCGAAGCCGGCTACCAGTTGCTGATAGCGACCAGCGACTACGACCCG
>JANNGJ010000458.1:0-6515 GCA_031403815.1 Burkholderiales bacterium
CCGTCGAGCAGGCCGCCCGGGTCGTTGCGCAAATCAAGCACCAGGCCCTTCAGGTTGGGCTCGGCCTTGTAGATGTCGTCGATCTTCTTCGCAAAGTCTTCCGCGGCGCGCTCCTGGAACACGCTGATGCGCAGCCAGGCATAGCCGGGCTCGACGATCTTGCTGCGCACGCTCTGCTGGCGGATCTCTTCGCGCACCAGGGTCACCGGGAAGCTGCGCGACTCGTCCTTGCGGAACACCGTCAGCGTGACCTTGGTGTTGGGCTCGCCGCGCATGCGCTTGACCGCCTGGTCGACCGTGAGGCCCTTGACGGGGGTGTCGTCAATGCGCGTGATCAGGTCGCCGCTCTTCAGCCCGGCCCGAAACGCGGGGGTGCCTTCGATCGGCGAGACCACCTTGACCAGGCCGTCCTCCATGCCCATCTCGATGCCGATGCCGACGAACTTGCCCGTCATGCCCTCGCGTGACTCGCGAAAGCTCTTCTTGTCGTAGTACTGGCTGTGTGGGTCGAGGCCGGCCACCATGCCGCTGATGGCGTCGGTGATCAGCTTCTTCTCGTCGATCGGTTCGACGTAGTCGCTCTTGATCATGCCGAACACGGCCGCCAGTTGCTGCAGTTCGTCCAGCGGCAGCGGCGCGAAGCTGCCGCGCGCAAAGGCCTGCAGCTGCATCGTGGTGAGGGCGCCTGCCATCACACCCACGGCAACAAAGCCGGCTACTTTCAGTTTCGCGCCCATCGTGTTGGCTCCTCAGAATGCCACGTCGATGATACGCCGCAGCCCGCTTTCGAGCCTGTGAACAAGGGCAAAGTTCAACCTCCGTTGAGGGGTCTTTCAAGCCGGCGTTGCGGGCTCGCGGTCGAAGGTCACGACATGGTCCACCACCGCCCGGATGCCGCTCCACTCGCCAACCTGGTGGTCGTGGTGGCTCGGCACATGCGCCAGCACCTGCTCGCCGCTGGCCAGGCGCAGCGTGTAGAGGAACTCCGAGCCGCGAAAGGCCTTGCGTTCGATACGGGCCTTCACCGGGGCGGCGTCGTCGTGCACGATGTCGTCGGCGCGCAGCAGCACGTCGCACTCGCCGCCGGGGTAGGCGCTGGGCAGCGGGCACTCGGCCGCGTCGGCCAGATCGCCCAGCGGCGTCTGCACCCGCGGGCCGTCGGCGGTGGCGACGATGCGCGCTGGCGTGAAGACGCCGTGGCCGATGAAGTCGGCCACGAAACGGCTCGCCGGGCGGTGGTACAAGGTGTAAGCATCGTCCCATTGCTCGAGCCGGCCGCGCTGCATCACGCCGATCACGTCACCGATGGCAAAGGCCTCGATCTGGTCGTGGGTAACGAACAGGGCCGTGGTGCCGGCCTGCTGCAGGATGGCCCGGATGTCATGCGCCAGGCGCTCGCGCAGGTCCACGTCGAGGTTGGAGAAGGGCTCGTCAAGCAGCAGCAAATCGGGCTGCGGCGCCAGCGCCCGGGCCAGGGCCACGCGCTGCTGCTGGCCCCCCGACAACTGGTGCGGCGCGCGCTTGGCGGCATGCGCCAGGCCCACCAGCTCCAGCACCTGCTCAATGCGCTGCTCGCGCGCTGCGCGCGCCAGGTCGCGCACGCCGAAGGCCACGTTGTCGCGCACGTTCAGGTGCGGGAACAGGGCGTAATCCTGAAACACCATGCCGATGCGCCGGGCCTCGGCCGGCAGATGGGCCTGGGCGTCGGCCAGCAGCCGGCCGCCCATCGTCACGCGCCCGCTGGCCAGCCGCTCCAGGCCAGCCACGACGCGCAGCAAAGAGGTCTTGCCGCAGCCTGACGGGCCGATCAGCACACCGATTTGGCCCTTGGCCAGGCCCAGCGACACGGCGTGCACGGCGTCGTGGCTGGCCCGACTTCCTGCGTAGCGCACACCGACCTGGTCGAGGACAAGAAACATGCCCGTATCATAGTCGCGACATAAGAATGCGGCTTATTCGCATTTACAAGACAACCTCCCCATGCGCGCCCTGTTGAGCCTGATTTGCCTGTTGCTGGCCCTGCCCGTGCTGGGCGTGCTCGGTGCCTGGCTGGCCTTCGATGCGGCGGCCTGGGCGGTGCTGGTGCACCAAGCCCAGACCGTGCTGGCCGGCTACGCGCTCCAGTCGCTGCTCTTGGCTGCCGCGGTGGCGCTGGGGGTGGCCCTGTTGGGCGGCGGCGCGGCCGCAGCCGTGGCCCTGTTCGAGTTCCCCGGTCGCCGCGTGTTCGAGTGGGCCTTGTTGCTGCCGATGGCCATGCCGGCTTATGTGCTGGCCTATGCCTACACCGACTTCTTGCAATACAGCGGCCCCTTGCAGACCGCCTTGCGCGGGCTCACCGGGCTGCAGGGCGGTCTCTGGCCCGACGTGCGCAGCCTGCCCGGCGCCGTGGTGCTGTTCGTGCTGTGCCTCTACCCCTACGTGTACCTGCTGGTCCGCACGGCGCTGGCCGAGCGCGGCGTGCAGATGATGGAGGCCGCACGCCTGCTTGGCGCCGGCCTGTGGCGGCGCATTACCGAGGTCGCCTTGCCCTTGGCGCGCCCGGCCCTGGTGGCCGGCGTCGCGCTGGCGCTGATGGAAACCCTGGCCGACTACGGCGTCGGCGCCTACTTTGGTTTGACGACGTTTTCCACCGGCATCTACAAGGCCTGGCTGGTGCTGGACGACCGCATCGCCGCGGCGCAACTGGCCTCCCTGCTCTTGCTGGTGGTCGCCGGGCTGCTGTGGGCCGAGCGCCGGGCGCGCCGCGACCTGCGCTTTGCCAGCAGCCGTGGCACGCCCACCGCGAGCAGCCAAGAAGGCCGTGCCGTGCTGCTCCAAGGCCGGCTGGCGCTGCTGGCTTGTGCGCTGTGCGCGTTGCCTGTGGTGCTCGGTTTCCTGCTGCCGATGGCCTTGCTCGGCCGGCTGGTGTGGCTCGAGGCCCGCTTCGGCGACGTCGGGTTGCCGCTGGCGCGCTTTGTTCAGTGGTGCCTGACCAGTTTCCAGCTGGCCACGGCGGCGGCGCTGTTGGCCGCTGCCCTGGCGGTGGCCCTGTCCTTCGTGCTGCGCCTGGCGGCGGCGCGCACCGTGCCCAGCCTGCCCACCCGGGTGCTGGCCGGCGCGGCGCGGCTGGTGTCGCTGGGCTACGCCTTGCCGGGCACGGTGATCGCGGTCGGCATCTTGTTGCTGGTGGGTGCCGTGCAGGCGCAGTGGCCGGCCGCGCCGGTGAGCGCGCTGGTCACGGGCAGCGTCGCCGGCCTCTTGTATGCCTATACGGTGCGCTTCTCGGCGGTGGCGCTGCAATCGGTCGAGGCCGGTTATGCCCGCTTGCCGAGCAGCCTGGACGACAGCGCGCGCATGCTCGGCGCCTCGCGCGGGCGCCTCTTGGCCGAGGTCCACGTGCCTTTGCTGCGCCGCTCCATCCTGGCCGCGGCGCTGCTGGTGTTTGTCGACGTGATGAAGGAGCTGCCGGCAACCCTGGTGCTGCGCCCTTTCAACAGCGATACGTTGGCGGTGGTGGCCTACAACCTGGCGCGCGACGAGCGCCTGGCCGAGGCGGCCTTGCCCTCACTGGCCATCGTTGCGGTCGGTTTGCTGCCGGTGTTGCTGCTGTCGCGCGCGATGCGGCGCTGAGGCCGCTTTGTCATGCACCGCAGGTGCATGACGAGCACAAGTTCGGCAACCGGGCCTGCGGGCCAACGGCCCGCTACAGGCCGTCGCCGCCCACCAGCCGAAGTGGCGCCGCACCGTGTACGCGCACGCTGTTGCGGCCGGCATGCTTGGCGGCGTAGCAGGCAGCGTCGGCGGCGGCCAGGATGGCCGCCACGTCGTTCAACTTGGGGTCGAGTTCGACCACGCCGACGCTGGCCCCGACGCTGAGCGAGGCGCCGGGCCAGGGCACGCGCAGGGCATCGACGGCGGCGCGCATTTTCTCGGCCACCTGGGTGGCGCCCTCGGTGTCGCAGGCCGTCAGCAGGACGGCGAACTCGTCGCCGCCCAGGCGCGCCACGGTGTCGGCCTGGCGCACTTGCTGCTCCAGCACGCGGGCCACGGCCACCAGCACCGCATCGCCGGCGGCGTGGCCGGCGCTGTCGTTGACGGCCTTGAAGCGGTCGAGGTCGATGAACAGGGCCGAGCTGGGCTCGCGGCGCCGGTTGTTGCAGTGCGAGGCCAGCCGTTGCTCGAACTCGGCGCGGTTGACCAGCGCCGTCAGGGCGTCGTGGCTTGAGGTCCAGGCCAGGCTTTGGCGCTGCTGGCGCTGCGTGCTCACGTCTTCCAGGGTCCAGATGGTTCCCGCGCTGGCGTCACGCCAGCGCACGGGTTGGCCGCGCAGGCGGCCCCAGAACACGCTGCCGTCGCGGCGCCGAAACTCAATTTCTTCGTCGAAAGCCTGCTTCAGCCCGAAGGCCTGGCCAACGCGCGGCCCGAGTTCGTCATAGAAGGCGTCGCTGGCATAGACGCCGCGTGAGGGCTGCCCCACCAGGGCGCCTTCGGGGTGACCCAGCAGGTGGTGAAAGTGGGCGCTGGCCGCTTCAAACTTGCTGCCGCGTGTGAAGCCGATACCCACCGGCGCGTTGGCCATCACGGCCTGCAGGCGGTCGAGCAATTCGCGGCTGGCGGCGTCGGCCGCCACCCTTTCGTTCAGCGCCTGTCGGAGCACATTGGACAGGTGGCCGAGTTCATTGTTCGGTCGCGGCCACAGGGCGTCCTCGACCACCGTGCCGCGCGCCGAGGCCACGGCGCAGCGCTCGATCGCGCGCAGCGGGCGCAGCAGCACAAAGGTGCTCAGCAACAGCAGCAGGCCACCGCCCACCGCCACTGCCGCGCCGATCCAGCGCGCGCGCTGCTCTGCCTCACGGCCCCCGGCCAGCACGGCGGCCATGGGCGCGCTGCGCAGCACCAGCCAGTCGGCATCGGGCACCCCGGCCATGGACACCAGGTGGTCGCCGAAGCGGGCGGCCAGCCCGCCCGGCTCGATCGGCCGGCCCTGCGCAATCCATTGCGTGATGGCCGCGCCCAGCGTGGGCTCGAGCACCGCATCGCGCATCAACCATTGCGGATCGGGATGCGACAGGATCTTGCCCTGGCTGTCCACGATGACAGTGCGCGAGGGGTCGTCATCGTCGCCGGCCGTGATCTCCGCCATCAGGTCGCTATTGCCCATCTTCAAGCTGCCGCCGATGACGGCCGCAACCTTGCCGTCGGGCCCGCGCAGCGGCATCGTCAGCAGGATGATCGGCTCCTTCGCAGCACGGCCGACGACGGGCGGGGAGATGATTGGCCGGCCCTGCTGCACTGTGTCGCGAAAGTAGCCGCGGTCGCCGATGTTCAGGCTGATCTGGCGCACCGCTGTGCCCTCCAGAAAGGCCAGCACCTCGCCGTCGGGGCGGCTGAAGAACACAGTGGCGAACTGGGTCGCCAACACGGGCCGGTTCAGCATCAGGTCGAGCGCGCGCTCGGCATCAATCGGGGTGCCGAGATCAAAGCGTTCGGCAGCGTTGCGCAGGCCGAGCTGCAGGCTGACCAGGCGGGCGCTGATCAGGCGCGCCATCTTGCGCGTCTGCACCAGAGACAGGTCTTGCGCCACCCGCTCGTCGTTGTTGGCCACGCTGTCGAGCGTGAGTGCCACCGTCAACGCCACGCTGACGCCGATCAGCAACGCACCCAGACCCGCCAGGCGCAGCTTGAGCGAGCCCCAGCGCGGCCGGCGCGGCGCAGCCGGCGTGGGCACGGTCGATGGCGATGATGACGGCGATGGCACGACAGGCACTGTCATGGGGCAGGCGGCCGGCGCAGCGGCGGGGTGTGGCGGTGGCCGTTGATGGTGACTGGCGTGACGACAGGCATTGCGGAAATAAGCGGCTGTTTTGCCGCGCAATTCGAGGCCACCCACCCGCCTGGTGCCTCCGACAGGAATCGAACCTGTATCTGGCGCTTAGGAGGCGCCCGTTCTATCCGTTGAACTACGGTGGCAGCGGGCCGCATTGTAGGAGGGCGAGCTGGTCGAGCCGGCGGTTCAGCTCGGCGAGTTCGATCGGTTTGGTCCAGTAGTCGTCGAAGCCGGCTTGCAGCGCGTGGGCAATCTAAGCGGGCTGGCTGTCGGCCGACAGCGCCACAAAGCGCACGCCGCTCAACGACGGGTCCTGGCGCAACTCGCGCAGCAGATCGAGGCCGCAGTCGTTGCCCATATAGATGTCCAGAATCACCAGCGCGAAGCAGGTCTCGGCGACTGCGGCGCGCAGTTCGGCAGCGCCGGCCACGCTGTCCAGGGTCCAGTCGCTGCGCATCGCAAACATGGCTTTCAGCAGCAGCGCATTGACGGGGTTGTCGTAAAGCGCATCGTGGAACGACGTGCTCTGGTAGTTGAGCATGATGTCATCGGCGCCCGGACCGCCCATGAAGTAATTGCAACCGGCCACCCCAAGGAGCGTCATCAAGGTGTCCATGTCGTCCTGATCGGCTTCGGCGTGGTTCGTGTAGCACACGTCGCACCCCATCGGCACGCCAAGCAGCTTGCCGCAGAAGTGATCTTCCAAGCC
>JANNGJ010000459.1:0-1706 GCA_031403815.1 Burkholderiales bacterium
CGGCCTTTAACTCCTTCTTTGGCGACCGCGATGCCGCACCCGAGCAAACGCGCGCCGCCCAGGCGCTGCTGGCCGCCTGGCGCGGCCCCGGGGTGCTGGTGGTGACGACGCACCAAGTCAACATCACTGCGCTCACGGGCATCGTGCCGGCATCGGGAGAGGGCATCGTCGTCAAACCCAGCGCGCAAGGGCTGGCCGTGCTCGGCCGCATCGCGCCTTGAGCCGCCCGCTGGCGACGCTAGATGCTGTACCGCGCCCAGCGCTCGAGCAGGGTCTCGTAGTCGCGCCGGGTTTCGGCGTAGACCTGGGCGTAGTCGCGCGTCTTGCAGCCGCCGCTGGCCTTGACCATCGAGCGGGCCGCGTCGGCACTGAGGCGGCGCGAGATGTCCTGCAGCTCGCGTGTGCGGGCGTAGATCGGCAGATCGCTCACCACGGCGCGCCAGTCGTTGCCGGCGCGGCGCGGACACAGGGCGTCGAGCGTGGACATCAGGTCGGCATGGAACATCAGGTCGCCCATCAGCTCGCCGGTCTCTTCGTCGGGGGGCAGGCTGGCTGTGGCGGTCGCGCCCGACAGGGCCAGCGCCACGGCGACAAAGCTGCGCACGGCGCGGCGACGAACTGAGGCGACAACGGGGAGTGTTTGCATGGCCCGCCAAGTCTAGGCAGGGCTGCGCGATTCGCCACGCCCCGGTTCCGGGGTCATGCCACCCTCATTCGCAGGTGCGGACAACACTTTGCGGTACCGCCGCGACAATCGCCCTCTCACTTGCCAGGGAGACTGTCGTGCTGCGTGCCCGCCCCTTCGACGTGATCCTCTACGGCGCCACCGGCTTTGTCGGTCGCCAGACGGCGCGTTACTTCGCCGCGCACGCGCCCGCCGGCCTGCGCTGGGCCGTGGCCGGGCGTTCCGCCGCCAAGCTTGAAGCGCTGCGCGCCGAGCTGGCTGCGGTGACGCCCGGTGTGCTGGTGGCCGACGCCGCTGATGCCGCCGCCCTCGATGCCCTCGCGGCGCAGGCCCGCGTGGTGCTCAGCACGGCCGGCCCCTTTGCACGCTTCGGCAGCGAGCTGGTGGCGGCCTGCGTGCGCCACGGCAGCCACTATGTCGACATCACCGGCGAAACACCGTGGGTGCGCGAGATGATCGACCTGCACCACGACGCCGCCGCGAAAAGCGGCACGCGCATCGTTCCGGGCTGCGGCTTCGACTCGGTGCCGTCCGACCTGGGCGCGTGGCTGGTGGCCTGTGCGCTGCGCGCGCAGCACGACGAAGCCTGCGTCAGCGTCAAGGCCTGCTTCTCGATCCGCGGCGGGCTCAATGGCGGCACCGCAGCGTCGATGTTCAACGCGCTCGAGAGCGGCGTGCAGGGCCAAGTCGACGACCCCTTCCTGCTCAACCCCGCGGGCACGGCCCCGGCCGACGCGGCCAGCCACCGCGATCCGGCCGGCGCGCTGCGCGATACCGACTTCGACGCCTGGCTGGCCCCCTTTGTGATGGGCCCGATCAACACCCGCGTGGTGCGCCGCAGTGCCGCGCTGCTGGCCGCCAGCGGCCTGTATGCGCCGGACTTTCGCTACCAGGAGTACGCACGCGTCGGCCGCGGTGCCCAGGGCGCGCTGAGCGCCACCACCCTGGCCGTGGGCATGGCCGGCGGCCGCACGGCGCTGGGCTTTGCGCCGCTGCGCCGGCTTGCCGCGCGCTATCTGCC
>JANNGJ010000460.1:0-1576 GCA_031403815.1 Burkholderiales bacterium
GACCGTGACGCGCGAGTTGCGCCGTTTGATCCAGACCGGCAGCCGGGTCGAGGAATTGCAGCGCCAAGGGCTGCAGGATGGCATGCGCACGTTGCGCCAGGACGGCATCGAAAAGGTCCTGGCGGGCGTCACCTCGATCGCCGAAGTCCGCGCGATGAGCAACACCTGAAGGCATTGCCGGGTAGGTCGATCCGACGCGAGCTGCCGCGTTGCTGCAGTATCGGAAGCCGCCTCAGTGGAAGTGCGTCAGCATCCGCTCCAGCGCCATCGTGAAGGGCCCCTGCATCATCGGCAGGGTCAGCAGCATGCCCACCAGACCGACGCCCAGCGTGATCGGGAAGCCGATCGCAAAGACGTTCATCTGCGCCGCCACGCGTGAAATGATGCCCAGCACCAGGTTGACGAACAACAGCATACCGATCAGGGGCAGGGCGATCCACAGCCCGAGGGCAAAGACCTCACTGCCCCAGACCTGAGGCTGCAGCGCGCGCAGGAAGGCAAAGGGTTCGGCTGCCACCGGAAAGGCGCGAAAGCTTTGCACCACGGCCGCCACCACCAGCAGGTGGCCGTTGATGACGATGAAGAGCAGGCCCACCGTGGTACTGAAGAAGCGCGCGGTGGCCGTGCCCTGGGTACCGCTGGTCGGGTCGAAGAAGCCAGCGTAGTTCAGGCCCATCTGCAGGCCGATGATCTCGCCGGCGAACTCGACGGCGGCGAAGACGATGCGCACGGCGAAGCCGAGCGTCAGGCCGATCAACACGTTCTGCAGCACCAGCATGAAGGCCAGCGGTGAATCCAGGGCCACTTGCGGCATCGGCGGCAGCGAGGGCTGCGCCGCGACGACGATGAGGAAGGACAGGCCAATACGCACCCGCCCCGGCACCGAACGCTGGCCCAGCACCGGCAGGGTCGAGAATAGCGCCAGCACGCGGATGAAAGGCCAGAACAGGGGGCTCAGCCAAGCAATGAGCTCGGCTTCGGTGAACGTGATCACGATCGCAGGCAAGCGCCGGGCCGCTCCCAAGCGGCCTGCGCGCCCGAGGGCCACACAGGGGCCCCTTCGGTGCCCAGGGGCCGCGGGCGCAGCGAGCCAGGGGCTGTCATTACGCGACCGCGCCCGGAATCGACTGCAGCGTGCGTTGCAGGTACTCCACCAGCGTGGTCATCATCCACGGCCCGGCGAAGGCCAGCACCGCCACCGCAGCGATGATCTTGGGCACGAAACTCAGGGTCTGCTCGTTGATCTGCGTCGCGGCCTGGAACACGCTGACCACCAGGCCAACGACGAGCACGGTCAGCAGCACTGGCGCTGAAACCATCAACAGAAGGTAGAGCCCTTGTTGGCCGGCCGTGAAGACTTGTTGGGCATCCATGCTGCGGCGACTACTGGACGAAAGAGGCGGCGAGCGAGCCGAGCAGCAGGTTCCAACCGTCCGCCAGCACGAACAGCATCAGCTTGAAGGGCAGGGCCACCAGCACCGGGCTGAGCATCATCATGCCCAGCGACATCAGCACGCTGGCCACCACCATGTCGATGACCAGGAAGGGGATGAAGATCATGAAGCCGATCTGGAAG
>JANNGJ010000461.1:0-2065 GCA_031403815.1 Burkholderiales bacterium
CGAAGGTCATATCTGTGTTGGCTATGTGCCGCAGCGTAACCGCCTTGATTGGCGCTTTCCCGTCACCGTGGCGGATGTGGTGATGATGGGGCGGGTGGGCAAAATCGGCTCACGCGCCAGCTCGACCACACGGCGCATCACCGGCAGGTCGGCCTCCGCGCCGAAGACGTGGTACTCACCGATGGCAACGTAGCGGTAGGCCCTGAGGCGGGCCTCGAGGTGGGCCACGACGGTGGGGTCGCGCACCCAGGTGCTCAGCTCGCCGCGGCTGCGGTAGGGCCGCAACACCGGAATCACCAGGTCGGGCGCCTCGGCGACCAACTTCTGCGTGCCCTCGTCGCTGCTGCTGGAGACCATCGCCGCCTTCAGGCCGGCCTGGCGCAGGATGGCGATGGCTGCCTTGGGCGGCAGCTGCTCCCAGGCGTCGTGGCTGTAGTGCAGGTGGGAATCGAAGATGGGCAGTGGCGCGGCGTTGGCGGTCAAAGCGGCTGACAGCGCGACGGTGAATGTCAGGCGAAGACGCATTGACAAGACTCCTTGCAGAAACATCCCAAGTGGGCTGTCTTGAGGATACCGACAAGTGAGAATACGCGGTGGTCGCAGGCCAAGGCTGGCCTGCGACACTCGATCCAGATCCACACCCGCGGAGATCAACCCATGACGACGAAGCTGCCCACCATCATTTACACGCTCACCGATGAAGCGCCCCTGCTGGCCACCTACTCGCTGTTGCCGATCATTCGCACCTTCGCAGCACCGGCGGGCATCCAGTTCGAGACGAGTGACATTTCGGTGGCGGCGCGCATCCTGGCCGAGTTCCCGGACTACCTGACCGAGGCACAGAAGGTGCCCGACAACCTGAGTGAGCTCGGCCGCCTGACCCTCCTGCCCGACACCAACATCATCAAGCTGCCCAACATCAGCGCCCCCGTGCACCAGTTGGTCAGTGCCATCAAGGAGTTGCAGGCCAAGGGCTACAAGCTGCCCGACCTGCCCGAGCACCCAACGTCGGATGAAGACAAAGCCATCGTCGCGCGCTACTCCAAGGTGCTCGGCAGCGCCGTCAACCCGGTGCTGCGCGAAGGCAACTCCGATCGCCGGGCTCCGCTGGCGGTCAAAGCTTTCGCCCGCAAGAACCCGCACTCGATGGGCGAATGGAGCCAGGCGTCGCGCACGCACGTAGCGACGATGAAGGTCGGTGATTTCTACCATGGCGAAAAGTCGATGACGCTCGACAAGGCGCGCAACGTCAGGATGGAGCTGGCCACCAAGACTGGCAAGACGGTGGTGCTGAAACCCAAGGTGGCGCTGCTGGCCGGCGAGATCATCGACAGCATGTTCATGAGCAAGAAGGCGCTGTGCGATTTCTATGAACATGAAATGGAAGACGCACGCAAGACGGGCGTGATGCTCTCGCTGCACGTCAAGGCCACGATGATGAAGGTCTCGCACCCCATCGTCTTCGGGCATGCCGTGCGTATCTTCTACAAGGAAGCGTTCGAGAAGCACGGCCAGCTGTTCGATGAACTCGGCGTCAATGTCAATAACGGCATGGTCAATCTCGAGGAGAAGATCGCCACCCTGCCGGCTTCCAAGCGCGAACAGATCGAGCGCGACCTGCACGCCTGCCATGAACACCGGCCCGAGCTGGCCATGGTCGATTCGGCCAAGGGCATCACCAACCTGCACGCCCCGAACGACGTGATCGTCGATGCCTCGATGCCGGCCATGATCCGCATCGGCGGCAAGATGTGGGGCGCCGACGGGCGCCCGAAGGACACCAAGGCGGTGATTCCCGAGAGCACCTTTGCCCGCATCTACCAGGAGGTGATCAACTTCTGCAAGACGAATGGCAACTTCGATCCGGTGACGATGGGCACGGTGCCCAACGTCGGCCTGATGGCGCAGAAGGCGGAGGAGTACGGCTCGCACGACAAGACCTTCGAGGTCTCTGACGACGGCGAGGCCCGCATCGTCGACATCGACACCGGCGAGGTGCTCCTGGTGCAGAGCGTCGAGGCGGGTGACATCTGGCGCATGTGCCAGGTGAAGGACGCGCCGATCC
>JANNGJ010000462.1:0-7260 GCA_031403815.1 Burkholderiales bacterium
TGGCCGCGTGCTGTCAACGACCTTGCGTCTAGGCAAGGCCGCAGTCCATCACACTGCCGCCCTTCACGATCGATTGCCCTTGAGCTCACAGTAGATCGTTTGCAGACCGCCCCCCCTCAAACCAGCGACCGCAACTCCCGCAGCAGCACCGACAACATCGGCATGTCGACTACCGGCGCGGGCTTCACATCGGCCAGCACCTGGTGGCAGCGCGCGACCTGCGCGGCGCGCTGGGCTTCCCACTTCGCGATCTGGGCGGCGGGGTCGCTGGCTGCGGGGCGGACCTTGAGCACCGAGCGCGCCAGGTCGCGCGCCAGGGAGGTGAGGTCGTTGCGCATCGCCACGCGGGCCAGGCCTTGCCAGTGGGTGTCAGCAGGCAGGGCGGCGATGCGCTGCGAGGCCCAGCCCAGGTCGAGGCGGCCGCCGACGCCGAAGTAGATGCCGGCCACGGTCTCGATGGCGCTGCCCGTCTCGGCCGCCACCTCCACGATGTCCAGGCCCGCCACCTGAGCGTCCAGGCGCGCCACGCGCTGGGCCAGCGCCATCGGCACGCCTTGCGCCACGAGCTGTGCGGTGGCCGCCTCAAACGCAGCGCTCTCGTGCGCGGCCAGCCACTGTTCGAGGCCGACACCGACTTCCGCAATGCCCGGCGCAAAGCGCTTGATCGTCGCGTCAATGTCGCGCAGTGCATCGCGCTGCTGCAACAGCCACACGGTAGCGCGTTCGATCAGGCGCACGGTGCTCAGCACGATGGCGTTCTGCGTCGGCTCGGGCACCTGGTTGTCGAGCGCCTCGGTGGCCAGCCACAGCGGCACCAGGTCGAACACCTGGCGTGTGGCCAGGTAGGCGCGCACGATGTCCGCCTCGGGCGCGCCGGTCTCTTCCTGCAGGTGGTGCACAAAGGTGGCGCCAACGCGGTTGACCATGCTGTTGACGACGTGCGTGGCGATGATTTCGCGCTTGAGCGGGTGGCGTTCCAGCGCGTCTGGGAACTGGGTGTGCAGGCGGGCCGGGAAGTAGCGCTGCAGCGAGGTGGCGATGTAGGCGTCCTCGGGCACGTCGGAGGCCAGAACCAGGTCGTACAGCTCCATCTTGTGATACGCCAAGACGACGGCCAGTTCGGGCGCGGTCAGCGCCTGGCCGGCCTGCTGGCGCACGGCCAGGGCGTTGTCGTCGGGCAGGAACTCCAGCGCGCGGTTCAGGCGCCCGCGTGCCACCAGGTGGCGCATGTAGCGGCCCTGCTCGTCGAGCAGAACAGTTCCGCGCGAGCGGGTCACGGCCAGCACCTGGTTCTGGAAGGTGTTGTCGCGCAGCACCAGGGCGGCCACGTCGTCGGTCATCTCGGCCAGCAACTTGTCGCGCTGCTTGAGCGTCAGCTCGCCGTCGGCGACCACGCCGTTGAGCAGGATCTTGATGTTGACCTCGTGGTCCGAGCAATCGACGCCGGCCGAGTTGTCGATGGCGTCGGTGTTGATCAAGCCGCCGTGCAGTGCGTACTCGATGCGACCGTTTTGCGTGCAGCCGAGGTTGCCGCCTTCGGCCACCACTTTGCAGCGCAGCTCGGCGCCGTCAACCCGGATGGCGTCGTTGGCGCGGTCGCCGCAGGCACCGTGGGTCTCGTTGCTGGCCTTGATGTATGTGCCGATGCCGCCGTTGTAGAACAGGTCGGCCGGCGCCAACAGGATGGCGCGCATCAGCTCGGCGGGCGTCATGGCTTCAACGGCAGCGTCGATGCCGAGCGCCTCTCGCGCTTGCGCCGAGAGTGGGATCGACTTGGCGCTGCGCGGCCAGAGGCCACCGCCGGCGGAAATCAACGCCGCGTTGTAGTCGGCCCAGGACGAGCGCGGCAGGGCGAACATGCGCTCGCGCTCGGCAAAGCTCGCCGCCGCGTCGGGTGCCGGGTCGATGAAGATGTGGCGGTGGTCGAACGCAGCCAGCAGACGGATGTGCTTTGACAGCAGCATGCCGTTGCCGAACACGTCGCCGCTCATGTCGCCGACGCCGACCACCGTGAAGTCCTGCGATTGGGTGTCGTGGCCGAAGCTGCGGAAGTGGCGCTTCACGCTCTCCCACGCGCCGCGCGCCGTGATCGCCATCTTCTTGTGGTCGTAGCCCACCGAGCCGCCCGAGGCAAAGGCGTCGCCGAGCCAGAAGCCGTACTCGGCGGCGATGGCGTTGGCGTAGTCGGAGAAGGTGGCCGTGCCCTTGTCGGCGGCCACCACCAAGTAGGCGTCGTCGGGGTCGTGGCGCACCACGTCGGCGGGCGGGCTCACCTGGCCACTGACCAGGTTGTCGGTGATGTCGAGCAGGCCGCGCAGATAGGCCTGGTAGCAGGCCACGCCTTCCTTCATCAGGGCGTCGCGGTCGCCGGCCGCGGGCGCGCGCTTGAGCACGAAGCCGCCCTTGGAGCCCACCGGCACGATCACCACGTTCTTCACCTGCTGCGCCTTGACGAGGCCCAGCACCTCGGTGCGGAAGTCTTCCATGCGGTCAGACCAGCGGAGCCCGCCGCGGGCGACGCGGCCAAAGCGCAGGTGCACGCCTTCGACGCGTGGCGAGCAGACGAAGATCTCGAACATCGGCCGCGGCTCGGGCAGGCCGGGCACTTTGGCCGGGTTGAACTTGAACGACAGCACCGGCTTGAAGGCGCCGCCCGGGCCGCGCTGGAAGAAGTTGGTGCGCAGCGTGGCCTCGATCATCGCCAGGTAGTGGCGCAGGATGCGGTCTTCGTCGAGGTTGGCCACGGCATCGAGCGCGCTGGCAATGCGCTGCGTGATGGCGCTTTGCGCGGCGGCGCGGTCACCGGCCAGGGCCGGGTCGAAGCGGGCGATGAACAAGGCCACCAGGTCGGCGGCGATGCCGGCGTGGGTGGCCAGGGCCTGCTCGATGTAGGCCTGGCTGAAGGTGAAGGCGGCCTGCTTCATGTAGCGCGCGTAGGCGCGCAGCACGCTCACGCCGCGCCAGTCCAGGCCGGCCAGCAGCACCAGGCGGTTGAACTCGTCGTTGTCGTTGTCGCCGCGCCAGGTGCGGGCCACGGTTTCCTGGAAGCGCGCGCGCAGGCCTTCGACGTCGATCTCGTCGCGGCCGGGCACGCGCATGCCGAAGTCGTCGATCCACAGCATCGCGCTGTCAGCGCGGCGGATTTCGTAGGGCCGTTCTTCCAGCACTTGCACGCCCATGTGCTCGAGCATCGGCAGGCTCTGGGACAGTGGTGCGAGCTCGCCCGCGCGCACCAGCTTGAAGCGCAGGCGCCCGGGCTGCGCCTCCAGCGGCACGTACAGGCTCATGGCCAGTGCATCGGCGCCGCCGCCCCCCAGCGATTCCATCAGCTCGATGTCACGCACGGCCGCGCGCGGTGCGTGGTCGTCGCGGTAGCCGGCGCCGAAGCCGGCGGCGTAGCGATCGAACAAGGTGTTGCCGCGCTCTTCGCCGCAGGCCGCCACCAGGGCGTCGCGCAAGTCGTCGTCCCAGCTGCGCGTGATGGTGACCATGCGCTGCTCCAGCGCGTGGACATCGAGCTTGGCGTTGCTGACGCCGCGCGTGCGCACGACGATGAGCACGCGCGCCAGGGGCGAGTCAGAGAACTGCACCGAGAACTCCGACGAGACGCCGTGCAAGGCCTCGCAGAGCAGGGCCTGCATGCGCGCGCGCTGGTTGGTGTTGTAGCTCTCGCGCGGTACATACACCAGGCAGGAAACAAAGCGGCCGAAGGCGTCGCGGCGCAGGAACAGGCGAGTGCGCTGGCGCTCACCCAGGCGCAGGATGCCCATGGCGGTGACGTAGAGCTCGCCAGGCTCGATCTGGAACAACTCGTCGCGTGGGTACTGGTTGATGATGGTGACCAGGGCCTTGGCCGCGTGGCTGTTGGGCAGGAAGCCGGCGCGGTGCGTGACGGCAGCCACCTTGTGCCGCAGCAGCGGGATGTCGGCCGGGTTGGCGTTGTAGGCGGTCGAGGTGTAAAGACCGACGAAGCGGCGCTCGCCCACCACCTGGCCCTGGGCGTCGAAGCGTTTGATGCCGACGTAGTCGAGGTAGCCGGGCCGGTGCACGGTGGAGCGGGCGTTCGACTTGGTCAGCAGCAGCACGCGTGGGCCGCGCGCCAGGGCGCGCACCTCGGCCGGCAACGCGGCAAAGGAGGTCGAGGCCGTCGCCGTCTCGCCGCGCACGCGCAGCACGCCCAGGCCCGTGCCTGACACGCGCAGGGTGTCTTCACCATTCACGCTGACCAGGTCGTAGTCGCGCTGGCCGAGCAGGGTGAAGTTGCCGTCGGCCAACCAGTCGAGGAAGGCCAGGTCTTCGGCCAGGTCTTCAGTGGGCGAATTGGGTGGCTTGGACGAAGCTGCCGGGCCGCTTTCGCGCAGTTGCGCTGCGGTATCGATCACGGCCTGGCGCATGGCCTGCCAGTCGTCCACGGCGGCGCGCACATCGGCCAGGATGCGTGTCAGGCCCTCGTGCAACTCGGCCAGACGCTTCGGGTCGGTGCGGCGATCGACCTCGACATGAATCAGGGATTCGAAGCGGCCCTCGGCTTCATCGCGCTCGCGCGCCAGGCCGACGATGCGGTGCTCTGCGTCGCGCCGGATCTTCAGCACGGGGTGCACGATCAGGTGCATCGTCAGGCCCTGGCGGTTGACCTCCATGGTGATGGAATCGACCAGGAAGGGCATGTCGTCGTTGACGATCTCGATGATGGTGTGGGTGGACTGCCAGCCGTGCTCGTCGATGCGCGGGTTGAAGACGCGCAGCTTGGCCGCACCGCCGGCAAAGTTGCGCGCGAAGTGCCAGTGCGACATGGCCGCGCCGTACAGGTCGGCGAGCGAGCGCTCGGCCAGGTCTTCGGGCGCCACCTGGGCGTAGTACTGGTCGGCGAACTCGGCCGCCTCGATGGCCTGCTCGGGCGGCAGCTTGGCGCGCACCGTGTCGGTGATCTGCTCGATCAGCAAGCCACCCGCCTGGGTGTCGGGCCCCGCGTCTTGCACTGCGCTCTTCTTGACCATGGGCGTCTCCAGTGTTGTCTTGTCAGAACGCGGCGATCCCGGTGATGGCGCGGCCCAATATCAGGGCGTGGACATCGTGCGTGCCCTCGTAGGTGTTGACGACCTCGAGGTTCACCATGTGGCGGGCTACGCCGTACTCGTCGCTGATGCCGTTGCCGCCGAGCATGTCGCGCGCGGTGCGGGCGATGTCCAGGGCCTTGCCGCAGTTGTTGCGCTTGATGATGCTGGTGGCCTCGACCGACGCGCTGCCGTCGTCTTTCATGCGGCCCAGCCGCACGCAGCCCTGCAGGCCCAGGGCGATCTCGGTCAGCATGTCGGCGAGCTTCTTCTGCACCAGCTGGTTGGCGGCCAGCGGCTTGCCGAACTGCTGGCGGTCGAGCACGTACTGGCGTGCCCGGGTGAAGCAGTCTTCGGCCGCACCCATCACACCCCAGGCGATGCCGTAGCGCGCGCTGTTCAGGCAGGTGAAGGGGCCTTTGAGGCCGCGCACGTCGGGGAAGGCGTTCTCTTCCGGGCAGAAGACCTTGTCCATCACGATTTCGCCGGTGACGCTGGCGCGCAAGCCGACCTTGCCGTGGATGGCGGGCGCCGACAGGCCTTTCATACCCTTGTCGAGAATGAAACCGCGGATGGCGCCTTCGTCGTCCTTGGCCCAGACCACGAACACGTCGGCGAAGGGCGAGTTCGAGATCCACATCTTGGCGCCGCTCAGGGCGTAGCCGCCGGCCACCTTCCTGGCCCCGCGTGACCATGCTGCCGGGGTCGGAGCCGTGGTCGGGTTCCGTCAGGCCGAAGCAGCCGATCCACTCGCCGCTGGCCAGTTTAGGCAGGTACTTCTGCTTCTGGGCTTCGGTGCCGAACTCGTGGATCGGCAGCATCACCAGCGAGCTCTGCACACTCATCATGGAGCGGTAGCCCGAGTCGATGCGCTCGACTTCGCGCGCCACCAGGCCGTAGCAGACGTAGTTCAGGCCGGCGCCGCCATAGACCTCGGGGATGGTCGGGCCGAGCAGGCCGAGCGCGCCCATCTCGCGAAAGATCGCCGGGTCGGTGGTGCCTTCTCGAAAGGCCATCAGCACGCGCGGGGCCAGGCGTTCCTGGCAGTAGGCGTGCGCGGCATCGCGCACCTGGCGCTCGTCGTCGCTGAGTTGGGCGTCGAGCAGGAAGGGGTCGTCCCAGTGGAAGCTTGCTTTGGTGGCCATGGTCAATTTCTCGCGGGTTCTGAATCAGGAATGACGGCGGTAACTTCGATCTCGACCTTGGCGCGGTCTTCGATCAAGGCGCTGACTTGCACCGCTGTCATCGCGGCGTTGAAGCTGCCGATGATTTCGCGGAAGGCGGCGCCGATCTCTTTGCCGCGGGCCAGGTAGTCGCGCTTGTCGGTCAGGTACCAGGTCATGCGCACGATGTGCTCGGGTTGGGCGCCGGCTTCGGCCAGCACCTCGACGACGTTCTGCAGCGCCTGGCGCACCTGCGCTACCAGATCGTCGGAGTGAAACACGCCCTGCGCGTCCCAGCCGATCATGCCGGCGACGAAGACCTGCTTGCCGCGCACGGCCACGCCGTTGGCGTAGCCTTTGGGGCGGGCCCAGTGGGCGGGTTGCAAGATTTGCCGGCTCATTTTGCGAGGCCCTTCAGAAGTTCACGCCCGATGATGAGTTGCTGCACTTCGGTGGCGCCTTCGTAAATGCGCAGCGAGCGGATCTCGCGGTAAAGGCGCTCGACCGGGTGGCCGCTGGTGACGCCAAGGCCGCCGAAGAGCTGCACCGCGGCGTCGATCACTTGCTGCGCGCCTTCGGTGGCGGCCAGCTTGGCCATGGCGGCGTTGGCCGTGAGGTTCTTGCCCTGGCTGCCCTGGTCACGTTCCCAGGCGGCTCGGTAGGTGAGCAGCGCAGCGCTGTCGATGGTGGTGGCCATCTGCGCGAGCTTGGCCTGCGTGAGCTGGAAGTCGGCCAGGGTCTGGCCGAACATCTTGCGCGTGGTGGCGCGTGCCAGGCCTTCTTCCAGCGCCCGTCGCGCAAAGCCCAGCGCGGCGGCCGCCACGCTGGTGCGAAACACGTCGAGGGTGCGCATCGCGATCTTGAAGCCTTCGCCGGCCGCGCCGATGCGGTTGGCCAGCGGCACGCGGCAGTTCGTGAAGCGCAGCCGGGCCAGCGGGTGGGGCGCGATCACGTCGATGCGTTCGGCGATCTCGAAGCCAGGCGTGTCGGCTTCGACGATGAAGGCTGAGATGCCGCGCGAGCCCGGCGCTTCGCCACTGCGT
>JANNGJ010000463.1:0-8289 GCA_031403815.1 Burkholderiales bacterium
TGGCGACAGTTTCCCCGTCTTCGCCTTTCAGGGCGTGCGAGCACATCTGTACGGCTTGGAAGCCGAGGCCACCTGGCGGGCATGGGCCGGCAGCAGCAACATTGACATCGACGCCAAGCTGGACCTGGTGCGGGCCAGCAACCTCGACAGCGGCGAAGCACTGCCACGGCAACCCCCGCTGCGCGCCACCGTGGGCCTGAACTGGCATCAAGGTGCATGGATGGCACGCGCCGAAGTGCAACGCGCCAGCGCGCAAACCCGCGTGCCGAGCAGCGACGAAGCCACGGCCGGCTGGACCCTGGTGAACCTATCGGCCAGCTATGCGCTCAGCCTGGGCGCGCAAGAAGCACTGCTGTTCGCCAAGGTGCAAAACGCCGGCAATGCGCTGGCTTACAGCGCAGCCACAACGGGCACGCTGCGCAAGCTGTCACCGCTGCCAGGGCGGGGGTTGACGCTCGGCTTGCGTGTGGCGTTCTGATGCAAGCTTGTGAGTGGACTCCTGCGAATCTGCGTTCATCGACATGAGAATCCCGTTCGCCCTGGTCCTGTCGAAAGGCATCCTTCGACAAGCTCAGGATCATCGGGAATACAGGCTCAGCCTGAACAGCTTTTGGGGGGATTGAAAACAAAACCGCATCAAGCCGCCGGCGCGGCGCGCCACAACCAAGCCGCGCCGCGCACGCCCGACGAGTCGCCGTGAACCGCAGCCCGCAGGGGCGTGCTGACGACATCGGAGAAGACCTGCGGGCCCCAGCGGCGCGGCACCTCGTCATACAGCGACGCAGCATTGCTGAGGCCACCGCCGAGGACGATGACATCGGGATCGAGCAGGTTGATGACCTGGGCCAGGGCCCGCGCAAGGCGCTCGGCATACCGGTCCAGTGTGGCCCGGGCCCCCGTGTCGCCGGCCAGCGCCGCGGCCACGACCGCGCGCGCGTCGAGCTGGGCGCCGCCGTGGCGCAAGTGGTCTGCTGCCAGGCCCGGGCCGCTGAGCAGGCTCTCGACACAGGCACCCCGGCCGCACCAGCAGTGCGGCGCGGGCACACCGCGGTCTTCCGCCAGGCGCGGCGCCGGGTTGTGGCCCCACTCGCCGGCAATGCCGTGGGCACCGGCCCAAGGCTGGCCGTTGAAGACGATGCCAGCACCCACCCCCGTGCCGAGAATGACGGCAAAGACCATCCGGGCACCCGCACCCGCGCCGTCGACGGCCTCGCTCACGGCCAGGCAATTGGCGTCGTTCTCGACGCGCACCGGGCGCGCCAGCATGCGGGCCAGATCGCGGTCGAGCGGCCGGCCGTTCAGGGCAATCGTGTTGGCGCCCTTGACCAGGCCGGTGGCCGGCGAGACGCAGCCCGGGATGCCGATGCCCAGCGGCAAACCTTGCGTGCCGAGCTGGGCTTCGGCCCGCTGCACCAAGTCGCCCACCGCCCACAGCAACTCGTCGTAGCCACCAACCGGCGTGGGCACGCGCTCGCGCAGCAGAAAGCGGCCGTCGTCTGGCGCCAGCGCTGCAACTTCGATCTTGGTGCCGCCGAGGTCGATGCCGAGCAGCGGTGCGTTCATGGTCGATCCAAGCAGGCAGCGGTCATGGCGTGGGCAGCAGGGTGAGCAGGGTGGGCTCGTCGATCACGGCCACGCCGAGTTCGCGCGCCTTGTCGAGCTTGCTGCCGGCCTCGTCGCCGGCAACCACGAAGCTCGTTTTCTTCGACACCGAGCCGGCCACCTTGCCGCCGGCCGCCTCGATGCGGGCCTTGGCGTCTTCGCGCGCCAGGGTGGGCAGTGTGCCGGTCAGCACAAAGGTCTGGCCTGCCAGCGGTTTGGGGCTGCGGTCGGCGCTGCCGTCGTGCTCGGGCCAGACGATGCCGGCAGCGCGCAATTGCTCCACCACTTCGCGGTTGTGTGGCTGGGCGAAAAAGGTGTGGAGGCTCTGCGCCACCACCGGGCCGACATCACTCACTTCGAGCAGCTGTGCCAGGCCGGCATCCATCAGGCGCTCGATGGCGCCGAAGTGTTTGGCCAGATCCTTGGCCGTCGTCTCGCCGACGTGGCGAATGCCCAGGGCGTAGAGAAAGCGCGCCAGTGTCGTGGTCTTGCTCTTGTCCAGCGCCGCGACAAGATTGGCAGCGCTCTTCTCGGCCATGCGGTCCAGCGCAGCCAGCGCCGCGCGTCCGGCGTCGCTGGCGAGCTTGGTGTACAGATCGGGCAACGTGGCAATGGCACCGCTGTCAACCAGTTGGTCCACCAGCTTGTCGCCCAGGCCCTCGATGTCCATCGCGCGGCGGCCAGCGAAGTGCAGCAGGGCCTGCTTGCGCTGGGCAGCGCAGAACAAGCCGCCGCTGCAGCGGTGGTCGATACCGCCCTTCTCGCGCACCACCGTGCTGCCGCAGACGGGGCACTGGCGCGGCATGCGGAAGTTGGGCACATAGCCGGTGCGCGCGCCAGGCACACGGCCGACGACTTCGGGAATCACATCGCCGGCGCGCCGCACGATGACGCTGTCGCCGACGCGCACACCCTTGCGGCGCAACTCGAAGACGTTGTGCAGGGTGGCGTTGCTGACCGTCGTGCCGCCGACGAAGACGGGCGCCAGCTTGGCCACCGGTGTGAGCTTGCCGGTGCGGCCCACCTGAATGTCGATGCCATTGAGCAGCGTCTGCTGCTCCTGCGCCGGGTATTTGTGGGCCACCGCCCAGCGCGGCTCACGGGTGACGAAACCCAACTGCTGCTGCAAGGCACGGCCGTCGACTTTATAGACCACGCCATCGATGTCGAAGGGCAGCGCGTTGCGCAGCGCTGCGATCTCGGTGTGGAACTCGGCCAGGCCCGCGGCGCCCAGCACGGTGCGCCGCTCGACACACACCGGCAGGCCCAGGGCAGCCAAGCTGTCGAGCATGGCGCTGTGGGTGTCGGGCACGGCCCAGCCCTGCACGTCACCCAGGCCATAGGCGAAGAAGCTCAAGGGCCGCTGCGCCGCAATCGCCGGGTCGAGCTGGCGCACGGCGCCGGCCGCGGCATTGCGCGGGTTGACGAAGGTCTTGTCGCCGCACGCACGCTGGCGCTCGTTCAGGGCTTCAAAGTCGTCGCGGCGCAGATACACCTCGCCGCGCACTTCAAGCACGGCACAGGCTGGCTTCGACAGGCTCAGGAGGTTCGCAGAACCCGGCTCGGCCTGCGCAGGTTGCCGCAGGCGCAGGGGAATCGATCCGATGGTACGGATGTTCTGTGTCACGTCTTCGCCGGTTTCGCCGTCGCCGCGGGTGGCGGCCTGCGCCAGCACGCCGTGCTCGTAGCGCAGATTGATTGCCAGGCCATCGAACTTCAGCTCGCAGGCGTAGGCGATGGGCGGCGCGTCGGGGGCCAGGCCCAGCTCGCGGCGCACGCGGGCGTCGAAGGCCGCCGCGCCATGGGCCGTGGTGTCGGTCTCGGTCCGGATCGACAGCATCGGCACGGCGTGCCGCACCGGTGTGAAGCCGGCGAGCACCTGGCCGATGATCCGCTGGGTCGGCGAATCGGCCGTCAGCAACTCAGGGTGCGCGGCTTCGATCGACTGCAATTCCTGGAACAGCGCGTCGTACGCAGCGTCGGCAATCTCGGGCGCGTCCAGGGTGTAGTAGCGGTGCGCGTGGTGGTGGAGCTCGGCGCGCAACTCTGCCGCGCGGCGCGCAGCAACCGGCTCAGAGGCAGTGGCCGTCGGCATCGCGCAGGCTCACTGAAACAGTCGCCGCGCGACGGCCGTGCCCGCAGCCATGTCGCGTGCATCGAGCGCGCGGTAGAGCTTTTTCAACTCATCGTGGATGGTGGCGAAGTGCTGCAGCGTCAAGGGCCGGCCTTCGTCATCGACGGCGGTGGCGTCCATGTCGTCAGCCAGCGCGCGGATGGCGGCATGCCAGGCCGCGAAGGGTTCCGCCGCTTCGGCGGTCTGCGCCACGTCCAGCGTGAGCGCCAACTGGCGCACGGCCGGGGGCGCGGCGTCGCCACTCAGCACGGCCATGGCGGCCTGGGCATCGAAGGCCAGCACCAACACCGGCGGCGCCCCCTCGTCGGCAGCGGGCTGCACCAGGCGGCCGGCCAACGGCCCTGGCACAAAGCCGTGGCGCGCCGCGCATTGCTGGATGTAGCCCACCGACCAGGCCACCGAATTGGCCCGCAACTGCACCGACAAGGTGGCATCGTGCGGGTTGGCAAAACCGTCAAGTTCGCGCGCCCGGGCCACCACGTCGAGCATGTCGGGGAAGTCGGGCACGGCATTGACGGCGTCGGCAAAGGCTTGCAGCTTCTGCACGAACTCGGAGTACTCGATCTCGTTCAAGGCGCCACTGCGGTTGGCCAGTTGCACGCCGGCCTGCAGTTCGCTGTAGCGCTGACCCAGGCTGAGCGCCTCCCACTCGCCCGTCTCGGCGTTCAAGCCCTCGACGATCAAGGGCTTGCTGCCGGCGCGGCGCGAGGCCGGCAAATGGGCCAGCAACATCTCGCCGCTGGCCGGCGCTTCCAGTGCGAAGCTGGCGATGGCATCGATCAAGGCATCGACGCGGGCACCGGCGCGGCGCGGCGCGCCGGGCAGCAGCGGCGCCACATCGGCCCCCGCACCCAGCGCAGCACCCAAAGTCGGCTCGACGCGTTCAGCCAAGACCGGCGCCGTGCTGTCAGCCTGCGCCGGCCGCGGCTGCGCCCGTCGCGTGCTCCACAAGCCGTGCGCGGCCAGCGCCACCAGCACCAACACGGCAAGAAGCACAAGCGCAGTGGTCAGCGTCATGCAGCGATGGTAGCCGCGCCTTCCGTCAGCGTCACGGCCACATCCATGTCCACCGCGACGATGCGCGACACACCCTGCTCTTGCATCGTCACGCCGATCAACTGACGCGCCATTTCCATGGCGATCTTGTTGTGGCTGATGAAGAGGAATTGCGTGGCCTGGCTCATCTCGGTGACCAGCTTGGCGTAGCGCTCGGTGTTGGCGTCGTCCAGCGGCGCATCGACTTCGTCGAGCAGGCAAAACGGCGCCGGGTTGAGCTGGAATATGGCAAACACCAGGGCAATCGCCGTCAGCGCCTTCTCGCCGCCCGAGAGCAGGTGGATGGTGCTGTTCTTCTTGCCCGGCGGCTGGGCCAGCACCTGCACGCCGGCGTCGAGGATCTCGTCGCCCGTCATCACCAGCTTGGCAGTGCCGCCGCCAAACAAGGTCGGGAACATGCGACCGAAGTGCTCGTTGACCTGGTTGAAGGTCTGCGCCAGCAGGTCGCGGGTTTCAAGGTCGATCTTGTGGATGGCGCCTTCGAGCGTGGCGATGGCCTCGGCGAGGTCAGCGTTCTGCGCGTCCAGAAAGGTCTTGCGCTCGCGCGAGGTGGTCAACTCTTCAAGCGCGGCCATGTTGACGGCACCCAACGCTTCGATCTCGCGGTGGATGCGGTCGATGTCACCCTGCAGGCCCTGCAGCCTCACCCCGGTGTCGCTGATCGACTGCGCCAGCGCGGCCATGTCCGCCGCCGCAGCCGTGAGTTGCTCAAGGTACTGCGCGCCGCCAAGCGATGCGGCCTGCTCTTCGAGCTGAAGCTTGGTGATCTTCTCGCGCAGCGGCTCCAGGCTGCGTTCGGTCGTCAGGCGTTGCTCGTCGAAACTGCGCAGCTTGGCACTCAGGTCGTCATACTGGCTGCGCTGCGCGCCCAGCGCGGCTTCGCGCTCGAGCTTGAGCGCCAGCGCGGTCTGCAGACCGGCCTGGGCCACGGCGTCATTCAGTGCGGCCATCTCGGCCTGCAACTGCTCGGCGGCCTGGGCATTGGCCGCCACCTGCTCGGCCGCCGTGGCAATGGCACGCTGCAGCTCGCCGCGCCGCGCGCTGAGGGTGCGCGATTGGAACTGCGCCTCTTGCGCCTGGCGTTCGAGCGCACGGCCCTGCTCGCGCGCGGCGGCCAGCGCGCGCTCGGCGGCGATCACGGCTTCATCAAGTTCGGCATGGCGCTCCTGGGTCACGCCGAGTTGCTGGTCCAGTTCCTCAAAGCGCGCCTCGCCCGTGGCGCGGCGCTCCGCCAGCGCTTCGAGTTGAGCGTCCAGCTCGGCCAGCTCCTCGTCGAGCTGGCTGCTGCGCGCTGCCGTGGCCTCGGTCAGCTGGGCCAGGCGCATCAGCTCGACCTGCATCTGGTGCGCGCGGGTCTGGGCCTCGGCCGCCTCGCGGCGCACGCTGCTCAGCTTGATCGAAGCCTCGGTGTAAGCCGCCTCGGCCCGCACCAGGGCGCTGCGGGCGTCGTCGGCCATCAACGCTTGCGCACGCTGCTGGCGCGCCAGGTTCTCGATCTCTTGCGCCCGCGCCAGCAGGCCGGCCTGTTCGCTGTCGGGGGCATAGAAGCTGACTGCGAACTGCGACACAGCGTGGCCGCCGCGGGTCATGATGACTTCGCCATGCGTGAGTTGGCTGCGCTGGGCCAGGGCCTCGTCGAGCGTCGGCGCGGTGTAGACGCCTTCAAGCCAGTCCAGCAGCAAAGCCTTCAGCCCGGCGTCGCCCAGGCGCAGCAGGTCTGACAGGCGCGGCAGCGTCTGGTGCGTGCTGGCGATCGACGCCGCCGGCTTGGTGAAGAAGGCCAGCTTGGCCGGCGGCGCATCGGCCGCAAAGGCGTGCACGGTGTCGATGCGGCCGACTTCGAGGGCGCCCATGCGCTCGCGCAGCGCGGCCTCGAGCGCGGTCTCCCAGCCGGGCTCGATGTGAACCTGGGTCCACAGGCCCGGCAGCCCATCGAGGCCATGCTTGGCCAGCCAGGGCTTGAGCTTGCCTTCGGTCTGCACCTTCTCTTGCAAAGCGCGCAGGGCGTCGAGGCGCGCACTGATGTCGGCCTGCTTGCCCGATTCACGGTTGGCCGCCTCTTGCTGGGCGCGGCGGCGCTCGTCGAGCGCAGGCACGTCGTCGTTCAGCGCTGCAAGCTGGGCATCGACCACCGCATGGGCCTCGCCCGCCTGGCTGCTGGCCAGCTTCAGGCTGGCCAGGCGCGCCGTGTCGGGCGCGCTCAGGCCCTGGCGCTCAGCCGCCAACTTTTCGCGCCGCGCGCGCAGCCCGCGCGCTTGCTCGTCGATGTTGCGGCTGTCGGCCGCGATCAGCTGGATCTGCTGCTGCACCTCGGCCACCTGGCTGCGCTGCGCGTTGCTGGCAGCTTGCGCCGCACGCAGGGCGTCGTCCAGCGCCGGCTGCTGCGCGGCCTGCGCCTCGGCCTGCGCCGCCAGCAGCTCGGCCTGCTCGTCGGCCGCGCTGATCTGCACGGCTGCAGCGGCAAGCTCGGTGTCGGCGTCCTGGCTGCGCTGCTGCCAGGTGGCGTCTTGTGCCTTCAGCTCGTCGATGCGCTGCAGCGCGCGCTGGCGGCTGTCAACCACATAGCGGATGCGCTCTTCCAGCCGGCTGACCTCGAGCGCAGCGTCGGCCAACAGGCCCTGGGCGCCATGCAAGCCGTCACCCGCCGCGTAGTGCGCCTGGCGCACCGTCTCCAGCTCAGACTCGACCTGGCGCAACTGGGCGATGCGTTCTTCAAGTGCGCTGGCTGCAGCAGTGGCGGCCTTCTTGACCCGCGCTTCCTCATTGGCCGCGTCGCGGTGCTTCAAGAACCAGAGCTGGTGCAGCTTGAGCGCGCCATCGGCCTGCAGCGCGCGGTACTGCTGCGCCACGACGGCCTGGCTTTCGAGCTTGTCGAGGTTGGCGTTCAGCTCGCGCAGGATGTCTTCGACGCGGGTGATGTTCTCGCGCGTGTCTTTCAGTCGGTTCTCGGTCTCGCGGCGCCGCTCCTTGTACTTGGAAACGCCGGCGGCCTCCTCCAAGAACATGCGCAGCTCTTCGGGCTTGCTCTCGATGATGCGGCTGATGGTGCCCTGGCCGATGATGGCGTAGGCGCGTGGGCCCAGGCCGGTGCCAAGGAAGACGTCTTGCACGTCGCGCCGCCGCACCGGCTGGTTGTTGATGTAGTAGCTGGAGCTGCCGTCGCGCGTGAGCACGCGCTTGACGGCGATTTCGCCGAACTGGTTCCACTGCCCCCCGGCGCGGGCATCGCTGTTGTCGAACACCAACTCGACGCTGGCCCGGCTGGCCGGCTTGCGCTGGCCCGAGCCGTTGAAGATCACGTCCTGCATCGACTCGCCGCGCAACTCGCTGGCCTTGCTCTCCCCCAGCACCCAGCGCACCGCGTCCATGATGTTGGACTTGCCGCAACCGTTGGGCCCGACCACGCCGACCAACTGGCCCGGCAACTGGAAGGTGGTGGGGTCGGCGAAGGACTTGAAGCCCGAGAGTTTGATCGAATTCAGGCGCATGGGCGGGCC
>JANNGJ010000464.1:0-2712 GCA_031403815.1 Burkholderiales bacterium
CTTGGGCCAGCTCAGCTATGGCTCGCAAAAGAACGCTGCGATCGTGCCGGACCCGGTCACCGGCGCCCTGCGCGATGCCAAGTGGACGGGTGCGTCAGCACTGGTGGCCTACAAGTTCACGCCGCGCTTCGAAGGCACGGCGCGCCTGGACTACATCAAGAACAACCAGAACGGCGGCGGCTTGCTCGGCTACACCGGCTACTGGGACCCGGCCAATGGCAGCCTGGGCGACAACCGCAACGGCATCGGCGTCGACCCGACGCTCGACTGCGTGTCCGACCCGACGATCGCCGAATGCAACCGCGGCGCCAACCGCAGCGCACTGACCCTGGGCCTGTCCTACCTGTTCGACCTGAACACCACCTTCAAGGTCGAGTACCGCCTGGACCGCGCCAACCTACCGGTGTTTGCCAACGTCAAGGACGGCACGTACAAGAAGAGCAACAGCCTCTTCGGCGCGTCCGTGCTGGTCAGCTTCTAGGCGCACGCGGCAGCATGGCAACCACGGCCATCGACTGGCACGCCCGCTCGCGCGAGATTGCGCTGGACGGGCGCGCCCTCATCGACGGGCGGCGTTGCGAGGCCCAAGCCGGCGAGACCTTCCTGAAGTCCTCGCCGATCGACGGCCGCAACCTGGGGCCGGTGATGCGCGGCCGCGAGGCCGATATCGACGCCGCCGTCAAGAGCGCCCGCGCGGCCTTTGACGACGGCCGCTGGTGCGCCAAGCCCCCGGCCGCGCGCAAGAAGATCCTGCAGCGCTTCGCCGAGAAAATTCTTGCCGCCAAGGAAGAGCTGGCCCTGCTCGAAACCCTGGACATGGGCAAGCCGATCCAGTACTCGCTGTCGGTGGACGTTCCCTCGGCGGCACGCACCATCGCCTGGTACGGCGAAGCCATCGACAAGGTCTATGACGAGATTGCGCCGACGCCTGCCTCGTCACTGGCCCTGATCACCCGCGAGCCGATGGGCGTGGTGGGTGTGGTGGTGCCCTGGAACTACCCGATGATCATGGCCGCCTGGAAGCTCGGGCCGGCCCTGGCCAGCGGCAACTCTGTGGTCTTGAAGCCGAGCGAGAAATCGCCCTACACCGCGCTGCGCCTGGCCGAGTTGGCCATCGACGCCGGCCTGCCGCCAGGCGTCTTCAATGTCGTGCCCGGCTACGGCCATGAGGCCGGCGAGGCCTTGGCACTGCACATGGATGTCGATGCCATCGGCTTCACTGGCAGCACGCGCGTGGGCCGCAAGATGCTGGAGTACGCTGGGCGCAGCAATTTGAAGCGGGTCTACAACGAGCTGGGCGGCAAGTCCGCCTTCCTAGTCTTCGACGACTTTGCGAATGTGGAGCGCGCCGCCAAAACTGCCGCCGGGAGCATGTTCTTCAACCAGGGTGAAAGCTGCAACGCACCCTCACGCGTGTTGGTGCATGAAAGCATTGCCGACCGCTTTGTCGAAATCGTGGCCGCTGAAGCGCCGGGTTACCGCCCCGCCGATCCGCTCGCCGCCTCGACGTCGATGGGCGCCCTGGTCGACGAAGGCCAGATGCGCACCGTGCTGGGCTACATCGAAGCCGGCACCCGCGAAGGTGCACGCACTGTCACCGGCGGCCAACGCGCTCTGCTTGAGAGCGGCGGCTTCTACGTCGAGCCGACAGTCTTCGACGGTGTGGCCAGCGACATGACCATCGCCAAAGAAGAAATCTTCGGCCCCGTGATGAGCGTCATCCGCTTCAAGACCGAGGCCGAGGCCATTGCCCTGGCCAACGCCTCCAACTACGGCTTGCAAGCCAGTGTCTGGAGCGACAACATCAACCGCGCCCACCGCGTGGCCCGCGCCCTTCGCGCCGGCACCGTGCACGTGAACCAGTACGACGAAGACGACATCACCGTGCCCTTCGGTGGCTACAAGCAAAGCGGCAACGGGCGCGACAAGAGCCTGCATGCGCTGGACAAGTACACCGAACTGAAAACCACCTGGCTGCGCATCGACCCGGCCTGACTTTCACCCAACCCAACCCAACCCAACCCCGCCTCGCCTCGCCTCGCCTCGCCCGCTCGGGCCGAGCCTGTAGAAGCCCTTCCTTCGACAAGCTCAGGGCGAACGGACCGCGGACTCGAGGCAAACGGATGCTACGCCGGATCGATGCGGATCCAGGTCGTCTTCAGCTCGGTGTACTTGTCCAGCGCATGCAAACTCTTGTCGCGCCCGTTGCCGCTTTGCTTGTAGCCGCCGAACGGCACGGTGATGTCGTCTTCGTCGTACTGGTTGACGTGCACGGTGCCAGCTCGCAACGCCCGCGCAACACGGTGAGCGCGGTTGATGTTGTCGCTCCAAACGCTGGCCTGCAGGCCGTAGGCGGAGGCATTGGCCAGCGCAATCGCTTCGGCTTCGGTCTTGAAGCGGATGATGCTCATGACCGGCCCGAAGATTTCCTCGCGCGCGATCGTCATGCTGTTGTCCACGCGGTCGAACACCGTCGGCTCGACGTAGAACCCGCCGCTGGCTTCGCGCGCGCGCGTGCCGCCGGTGACCGTGCGTGCGCCTTCTTTTCTGCCGGCGTCGATGAAGCCCATGACCGTGCGCAACTGACCTTCATCGACCAGCGCGCCCATTTCGGTCTTCGCGTCCAGCGGATCGGCCGCCCGGTACTTCGGCGCCTCGGCGGCGACCACTTCGACGAAGCGCTCGGCGATGCTTTCATGCACGAGCACGCGC
>JANNGJ010000465.1:0-11446 GCA_031403815.1 Burkholderiales bacterium
GTGGCAGCGCCTGGACGCACTGGCGGCCACGCACAAGGTGGACTGGCGTTGGGTCAAGGGCCATGCCGGCGACCCGGGCAACGAGCGCGCCGATGCGCTGGCCAATCGCGGGGCAGCGGCGCAGTAGCTGCACAGCGCACAAGGGCGGTCGGCCACGGGGTCGGTCCCGATCCAGGAAATCGGGGGCGCGGCTACAGTTGGCGCGTTCGGAGTCTGTATCGCATGGCAATCAAGAAGCTTCACACCTGGATCGCCGTCGTGGGCATCGCGTCAGTCGGCGGGGCTGCCTGGTGGTGGCAGCACAAGGCGCCCGCTGCAACCCTGCCAGGGCAGGCCTCGATGAGTGCAGCTTCTCAGCCGGCAGGCCGTGGGCTGGGCGGCGCTGCGGGTGGCGGCGGTGGTGGCCCGGCGGCAGTCGAGCTCGGCAAGGTCGAGGCCCTGCGCATCGAAGACGATGCCCAAGCCGTCGGCAGCTTGCGTGCGGTGCAGACAGTGACGATGCGCCCCGAGGTCAGTGGCCGCGTCGTCAAGCTCGGTTTCGTTGACGGCCAGCGGGTGTCTCGCGGTCAAGTGCTGGCGCAACTTGACGACACCTTGCAGCGCGCGCAATTGCAGCAGGCGCAGGCGCAGGCCTCCATCGCGCGCACCAACCTGCAGCGCAGCCGCGAGCTTCAGGCGCAGAACTTCGTCAGCCAGAGCGCGGTGGACCAGAACGCCGCCGCACTTGAGGTCGCCGATGCGCAGGTCGCGCTGGCACAGGCCCAGTTGGCGCGTCTGGTGGTGCGTGCGCCCTTCGACGGCGTGGCGGGGATTCGCAGCGTCAGCCTCGGCGACTACGTGAAAGACGGCGCCGACATCGTCAACCTGGAAGACCGCTCGCGCATGTGGGTCGACTTTCGCCTGCCCGAGCGCAGCCTGGCTGCGGTCAAGCCTGGCCTGCCTGTGCAAATCACCCTGGATGCCCTGCCGGGACGCAGCTTTGTTGGCGTGGTCGAAGCCCTGGACACGCAGGTCGATGCCAACGGCCGTTCGCTCTTGGTGCGGGCGCGGGTGGAAAAGCCGGGCCCTGAACTCAAGTCGGGCATGTTCGCCCGTGCACGCGTTGTGTTCGCGGTGCGCGAACGCGCTTTGATGGTGCCTGAAGAGGCGCTGGTGCCTCAGGGTGGCAAGCAGTTCCTGGTGCTGGCCGTGCCGGCCCCCGCGGGCGCCTCGGCACCCGCTGGCAAAGAAGGCAACGGCGCGCCCTCGCTGGTGTCCAAGCGCATCGAAGCCAAGCTCGGTGTGCGCCAGGCCGGCAAGGTGGAAATTCTCGAAGGCCTGTCGGCGGGCGATCTGGTAGTCACCGCAGGCCAGGCCCGCGTCATGCGCGGCGACGCGCTGCCACTGCGCGTGATCGACCTGGAGCGGCCGGCCGGCGGCGCGGGCGCGCGCAAGCCGGGTGCGGCGTCGGGGGCCGCGTCCAGTGCAGCGTCGGCCGCGCGTTCGGGCACACCCGCCTGAGGACCTGAGCATGCGGATTTCCGAACTCAGCATCCGCCGGCCGGTGCTGGCCAGCGTGATGTCGCTGCTGATTGTCTTGGTGGGGGTGGTCTCGTTCGAGCAACTCTCGGTGCGCGAGTACCCGCGCATCGACGAACCCCTGGTGACCGTGAACACGCGCTTGACGGGGGCCTCGTCGGAAGTGATCGAGTCGCAGATCACCAAGCCGCTGGAAGACGCCATTGCCGGCATTGACGGCGTCGATATCCTGACCTCGATCTCGCGCGCCGAGCAGAGCCAGATCACGGTGCGCTTCAAGCTGAGCAAGCCGCCCGAGGCGGCGGCGGCGGACGTGCGTGACCGGGTCGGCCGGGTGCGCGCGCGCCTGCCCGATGCGGCCGACGAGCCGCAGATCTCGAAGGTCGAGGCCGATGCACAGCCGGTGATCTGGCTCGCGTTCACAAGCGAGACCATGAGCCCGCTCGAGGTCACCGACATCATCAACCGCATCGTCAAGCCGCGCCTGCAAACCATCCCGGGCGTGGCCGACATCCAGGTTGGCGGCGACCGGCGCTACGCCATGCGCATCTGGCTCGACCCGGACCGCCTGGCCGCCTACCGCATCACGGTGGCCGATGTGGAGGACGCGCTGCGCAAGCAAAACCTTGAAGTCCCCGCCGGACGCATCGAGAGCCAGCAGCGCGAGTTCAGCGTGACCACGCGCACCGACCTCAACACCGTGCCGCAGTTCGCCGAGATTGCGCTCAAGCAGGCGGGCGGCTACACCGTGCGCCTGCGCGACGTGGCGCGGGTTGAGCAATCGGCCGCCAGCGAGCGCAGTTATGTGCGCCTGAACGGTGTGCCCTCCATTTCCACCGGCATCATCCGCAATGCCACTGCCAACCCGCTCGAGGTGTCGGACGGCGTGCGCGCGGTGATGCCGCTGATCCAGCGCGACCTGCCACCGCAGTTGAAGGTGATCCAGGCCAACGACAACTCCGTCTTCATCGACCGCTCGATCAAGTCGGTCTACACCACAGTGGCCGAAGCGGTGGCCCTGGTGGCGCTCGTCGTGTTCGTCTTCCTGCGCACCCTGCGCGCGTCCATCATTCCTCTGGTGACGATTCCGGTCAGCCTGATCGGCGCCTTTGCCTTGATGGCCGCGGCCGGCTTCACCATCAACACGCTCACCCTCTTGGCCCTGGTGCTGGCCATCGGCCTGGTGGTCGATGACGCGATCGTGGTGCTGGAGAACATCTACCGCCACATTGAAGAGGGCCTGTCGCCCTTCCAGGCTGCAGTCAAGGGCGCGCGCGAGATTGCCTTCGCAGTGGTGGCCATGACGCTGACCCTGGCGGCGGTGTTCGCACCCCTGGCCTTCACCCCCGGGCGCACCGGGCGCCTGTTCGCCGAGTTTGCATTGACCTTGGCCGGGGCCGTGATCGTGTCAGGCTTCGTGGCGCTGACCCTGACGCCGATGATGTGCAGCAAGCTGCTGCGTCATAACGCCCAGCCCGGCTGGTTCGACCGCACGATGGAGCGTGTGCTGGTGGGCATCACGGCCGGCTACCGCGGCACGCTCGGTGCGGTGCTGAACCAGCGCTGGATCGTGCTGCTGGTGATGCTGGCCAGCGGCGCCGGCAGTTGGTGGCTCTTCAGCACCGCCAAGGCCGAGCTGTCGCCAATGGAAGACCGCGGCGTCATCATCCTGCCGATCAGCGCGCCCGAAGGCTCCACACTCGAATACACGCGGCGCTACCTGGATGCGGTGAGCGCCATCGCGATGCGCCAGCCCGAGTTCGACCGCGTCTTCGTTTTCCTCGGCGGCGGCGGCAACAGCAGCGTGGCCCAAGGCACGGCCTTGCTGCGCACCGTCGACTGGACCGAACGCAAGCGCAGCACGCAGGAGCTGGCGCGCGCCCTCCAGCCGCAACTGTCAGCGCTGCCCGGCGTGCAGGCCTTCCCGATCACGCCGCCCAGCCTGGGCCAGGGCTTTCGTGCCCAGCCGATCAACTTCGTAGTCGTCACCAACGAGAGCTACGAAAGCCTGCAGCGCGCCACCCAAGCCATCGTGGCAGAGATGCAGAAGAACCCCGGCTTCGTGCAGCCCGACACCGACCTGCGCCTGAACAAGCCCGAGCTGCTGATCGAGGTTGACCGCGACCGCGCCGCCGATCAGGGTGTGTCGGTCGATCAGGTGGCGCGCACGGTGGAGACCATGCTCGGCGGGCGCAACGTCACACGCTACAAGCGCGGCAGCGACCAGTACGACGTCATCGTGCAAACCGTGGCGGCGGGCCGCGCCACGCCCGACGACATCGAAAAGCTCTTCGTGCGCGGCCGCAACGACGTGATGGTGCCGCTGTCATCGCTGGTGAAGGTGCGCGAAGGTGTGGCCGCGCGCGAGCTGAACCACTTCAACCAGCGCCGCTCTGTCACGATCACGGCCAACCTGGCGCCCAACTACTCGCTGGGTGAAGCCTTGACCTTCATGGACGCCACCGCGGCCAAGCTCTTGCAGCCCGGCTACGCCACCGAACTCAATGGCGTGAGCCGCGAGTTCCGCGCCTCGTCGGGCGCGCTCGGCCTGGTCTTCGTACTCGCGCTCTTGTTCATCTTCCTGGTGCTGGCCGCGCAGTTCGAAAGCTTCGTCGATCCCTTCATCATCCTGCTGGCGGTGCCGCTGTCGATGGTCGGTGCGCTCGGCGCTTTGCAGCTTGCAGGCGGCACGCTCAACGTCTATTCGCAGATCGGCCTCATCACCCTGGTGGGTCTGATCACCAAGCACGGCATCCTCATCGTCGAGTTCAGCAAC
Source organism: Burkholderiales bacterium (assembly GCA_031403815.1). Taxonomy (GTDB): domain Bacteria; phylum Pseudomonadota; class Gammaproteobacteria; order Burkholderiales; family Burkholderiaceae_C; genus CADEEN01. The sequence goes on from JANNGJ010000465.1 coordinate 4,295, forward strand.
CAGTTGCGCCAGCAGGGCCGCAGCGTGCGCGCCGCAGTGATGGAAGCTGCCACCCTGCGCCTGCGCCCGATCCTGATGACCACCGGCGCCATGGTCCTGGGCGCGCTGCCGCTGGCCCTGGCCACGGGGGCCGGCGCTGAGAGCCGCCAGCAGATTGGTTGGGTCATTGTCGGCGGCATGAGCGTGGGCACCTTGCTCACGATCTTCGTGGTGCCGACGGTCTACACCTGGTTCGCGCGTTCGCGTGTGCCGGGCGAGATCACGGAGCTGGCGCTCGAGGACACCGTGGTCGTGGCCAAGTAGCCGGTCGCGGCGTCAGACCAGGCCGTCGAACGGGATCACGTCCACCTCATCGCCCGCCGCGACGTTGCCTTGGTTGTGTTGCAACACCACCATGCCGTTGGCGGTGCTCATGCTCGACAAGATGCCTGAGCCCTGGCTGCCGGTGATGGTCACTTGCCAGCGGCCCCCGGCGCCGCGCGTGACGATGCCGCGCTGGTATTCGGTGCGGCCCGGCTTCTTGCGCAGGGCGGTCGTGCAGGCGGCACGCAGCAGCGGTTGCGGCTCGGGTGATGCGCCACTCATCGCGCGCAGCGCGTCGCGCACGAAGGCATAGAAGGTGACCATCACGGCCACCGGGTTGCCCGGCAGGCCGAACAGGACTGCTGCGTGCCCCTGGTTCGCAATGCGTCCGATCGCCATCGGCCGCCCGGGCCGCATGGCGATGCGCCAGAACAGCACGTCGCCCAGCTCGGCCATGATCTGCTTGGTGTGGTCGGCCTCGCCGACGGAGACACCGCCGGAGGTGATCACGGCGTCGGCGCTGGCGGCGGCTTGGCGGAACGCGGCGCGCAGTGCTTGCGGGTCGTCGCGCACGACGCCGAGGTCGAGCACCTCACAGCCCAGGCGCTGCAACATCGCCCAGAGCGTGTAGCGGTTGCTGTCGTAGACGCAGCCTTCGTCGAGCGGCTCGCCGATCGAGCGCAGCTCGTCGCCGGTGGAGAAGAAGGCCACGCGCAACTTGCGAAACACGGGCACTTCGGCCTGACCGAGCGAGGCCAGCAGGCCCAGATCGGCCGGGCGCAGCAGGCGGCCGGCACGCAGGGCCGCGCTGCCGCGTGCCAGATCTTCGCCGGCCAGGCGGCGGTTGTCTCCGGTGCGCACCACGCCGGCCGGGATGCGCACGGCGTTGGCTTCGAGCTGGGTGAACTCCTGTGGCACGACGGTGTCCAGGCCCGCCGGCATCACCGCGCCCGTCATGAGGCGCACACAGTGGCCCGCGGGCACGGCGCCGGCAAAGGCCTGGCCGGCGAAACCCGTGCCGGCGACGTTCAAGACCGTGTCGCCGCTGACGACAAGATCGCTGCCGCGCAGGGCGTAGCCGTCCATCGCCGAGTTGTCGTGCGAAGGCACGTTGAGGGCCGAGACGATGTCGTGCGCCAGCACGCGGCCCAGGCTGCTGCGCAGGGCCACATGCTCGATGGTGCTGACACGCGGCACCAGTTGCGCGATGAAGGCCTGGGCGGCGTCTACCGGCAGGGCGTTCGGGTCGTAGCCACTGACGCAAGACGCGATCTGCTCGAGGGTGGGCGGCAGGCTCATCGCAGGTTCAATTGCATCAGGTGCTTGTCGAGGAAACGCCCGCCTACGCGGATGGCCCGCGCCAGGCTGCCGTAGCGCGCAAAGCCGGCGCTCTCGTACAGACGCACGGCGGCGCTGTTGCTGGCCGTCACGCTGAGCGTGAGTTGGTGCAGCTCGTCGTCGGCACTGGCGCGCGCCACCAAGGCGTTCAGCAGAGCACGGCCTACGCCCTGTGCCTGCTGATCGCTGGCCACCATGGTGCCGACGATGTGGCCGATGTGGCGCACCTTGCTGCGCGGGTCGCGCTCGCAGGTGATGGCGCCGACCAGCCTGTCGCCGCGCCACGCGCCGAGGGTGAACCCCCCATCGATCAGGTCACCGAGGCGCGAACGGTAGCTCTGCACCGTGCGCGAGGCTTCCGTCAAGGCGTCCGACGTGAAGGCCTCTTCGTGGTGCGCCAGGGCGTGGTCGCGCAGGGCCTTGTAGGCCACCAGATCGGCCTCGACCAGGGTGCGGGTCTGCAACTCAGTCAGCAGGGGCATGAGGGGCCTGCAACTGGGCCAGCTCGGCCGCGGTGTTGGCGTTGAAGAAGGCTGCTGCGTCGGGGAAGGTCACCGCGACGGTTTTGTGTTGATCGAACCAGCGCTCGATCTTGCGACCGCCGCCGTTCAAGAAGACCACCAGGCTTTCCGACAGGGCGCTCCTCATCAGGCAAAAGACAGGCTGAGACTGCGCGCGACCATCGACCTGGGTCACGGCGTAGGCCAGGTCAGCGCCCTCGCTCGCCAGTGCTGCCGCCAGGCGCGTCGCCAGATCGTCCGGAAAATTCGGCGTGTCGCAAGGCACCGTCAGCAGCAGAGGCGTGTCGCAGTGCTCCAGGCCAACCAGGAAGCCGGCCAGTGGCCCGGCGAATTCGTCCACTGTGTCGGGCCACACCGGCACGCCAAAGGATTCGTAGGCACCCAGGTTGCGATTCGCATTGATCATCACGTGACCGACCTGCGGGCCCAGGCGCAGCAGCGTGTACAGCGCCAGCGCCATGCCCTGGTGGTTCTGCAGGCCCTTGTCCACGCCGCCCATGCGGCTGCCGCGACCGCCGGCCAGGATGACCCCAGTGATCTGGTCGACCGCGGTCATTGCGCAGGCGACCAAGCGGCCACCGCGGATCGGGCTTCGCCGGTTCGACGGTGGCGTCCCCTCGGGGGGCGCAAACGTAGTGAGCTTGGGGCCGTCATCTAGCCTCCGATGTAGTGCATCTCGACCTTGCGCTCGCCGGCGCCGGCGGTCGCGATGCCACGGCCGCGCAGTTCCGAATAGCGGTCACTGCGAGCGGTCCAGATTTCGGCAACAACGCCGCTGAGTTGTTCATCGCTGGCACCCGTCTCGCGCAGCAGGTGGCGCAGGTCGTGGCCATGGTGCGCAAACAGGCACAGGTACAAACGGCCCTCGGTGGACAGCCGGGCCCGGTTGCAGTCGTGGCAAAAGGCCTGGGTGACACTTGAAATCACGCCGATTTCGCCGCCGCCGTCAAGGTAGCGCCAGCGCTGCGCAGTTTCTCCGGCGGTCTGCGCATCGAGCGGTTCGAGGCCGAAGCTGGCGCCCAGGTGCTCGATCAATTCGGCCGAGGGCAGCACATGGTCCATGCGCCAACCGTTGGTGCTGCCGACATCCATGTACTCGATGAAGCGCAGCACCACGCTGGCGCCGTAGTGCTCGCGGAAGTGGCGTGCCATCGGCACGATCTCGCCGTCGTTGGTGCCGCGCTTGACCACCATGTTGACCTTGACAGGACCCAGGCCGGCAGCCAGTGCCGCGTCGATGCCGGCCAGCACATCGGCGACCGGGAAGTCGACGTCGTTCATGCGCCGGAAGATGGCGTCGTCGAGCGCGTCCAGGCTGACTGTCACGCGGCGCAGGCCGGCGTCATGCAGCGCCTGCGCCTTGCGCGCCAGCAGCGAGCCATTGGTGGTCAGGGTGAGGTCGAGCGGGCGGCCGTCGGGCGTGCGCAGTTCGGCCAGCATCGCCACCAGGGTTTCGAGGTGCTTGCGCAGCAGCGGCTCGCCGCCGGTCAGGCGAATCTTCTGCACGCCGTGGCCGACGAAAACCTTGGCCAGGCGCGTGATCTCTTCGAAGCTCAGCAGCGAGGTCTGCGGCAGAAAGGCGTAGTCGCGGTCGAAGACTTCCTTGGGCATGCAGTAGCTGCAGCGGAAGTTGCAGCGGTCGGTGACGGAGATGCGCAGGTCGCGCAGCGGGCGACCCAGCGCGTCGCCCAAGTGGCCCATGGCAGGGCGCAGTGTGGTGGGGATGATCGGCACGGCTGCGCGGTAGCGCAGGTCGGCAATCGGGATGACGTTGGGGGGGATCGCGGCTTCGCCCATGCGACGATTGTGCCGCGCCGATCAGCGCGGGGACGGTGCCGTGGTCGTTTCGATGGCGATTGCCGCATCCGCCACACGGCGCGCGCCGGTGAAGCGCTGGGTCCAGTAGGCATAGCGCATGTTCTCGATGCGCACCTCACTGCCACTGCGCGGCGCATGGATGAAGCGGCCGTCGCCGACATAGATGCCGACGTGGGAGAAAGTGCGCTTCAGGGTATTGAAGAACACCAGATCGCCCGGGCGCAATTCAGACTTGGGCACGCTGACCAAACCCTCGGCACCAGCCTGGTCATCGACGCGCCGGGGCAGTGCCAGGCCCAGGGTCAGGCCGAAGATGTGGCGCGTGAAGCCGCTGCAATCGAAGCCGCTCTCGAAGCTGTCGCCGCCGCGCTGGTAGGGCACACCGACGAAGTTCATCGCAGCAATGACCAGGTCTGCGGCGCGCGCCTGCATGTTGCTGACCAGGCCTGGGGCCGGCGCTACGGCGCCGCGTTCGGCGAGCAGGGCGAGCAAGGGGTCAGCCTGGGGCTCGGGCGCGGCCCACGCCGCGCCGCAGGAGAGCATGATCGCCAACAGCCCGGCGAGGCGGCGAGGCCGGCAGCGGGGGCTGGGTCGCGAGCTTGGCATGATGGGGCCCAGCCTATCACGGCCGGCCCGCCGGCGACCAGGGAAAATCCCAGCGATTTCAATGGCTTGCGCCAGATACCGGAGGTGAGTTCGAGTTTCGGACGTCAGCACCTCGTCAGTCGCAGGGCCTGCAATCCCATCCACAACAAAGGAGACACAGCGCCATGTTCAAGGCCTTGCTATTGCACAAGGACGCGGACGGTTTTCGCGCCGGCATCGAGACACTCGATGACGCGCGCCTGCCGCCGCTGTCAGAAGGCGGCGTATTGGTCGCCGTCGATTACTCGACGCTCAACTACAAGGATGGCCTGGCGCTGACCGACAAGGGCCCGGTGGTGAGGACCTGGCCGATGGTGCCCGGCATCGACGGCGCCGGCACCGTGCTCGAGAGCCGCGACCCCCGCTGGCAGCCCGGCGACCGCGTGCTGCACAACGGCTGGGGTGTCGGCGAAACCCGCTGGGGCTGTCTGGCCGAGCGCGCCGTATTGGCGGGTGACGGCCTGGTGCGCCTGCCCGCCGCCTTCAGCGCACGCCAGGCCATGGCCATCGGCACGGCGGGCTACACCGCAATGCTGTGCGTGCTGGCGCTGGAACGGCATGGCGTGTACGCGGCAGGCGCCGGCGTCGGCGACGTGCTGGTCACGGGTGCCACGGGCGGTGTCGGCAGTGTGGCTGTGGCCTTGCTGTCGCGGCTCGGTTATCGCGTCGTCGCCGCCACGGGCAAGGCCGACGAGGCCGCGTACCTGACGGCCCTGGGCGCGGCCGACGTCATCGACCGTGCTGCACTCTCGGCGCCCGGCAAGCCCCTGCAGAAGGAACGCTGGGCGGCGGTGGTCGATGCCGTCGGCAGCCACACCCTCGTCAACGCCCTGGCCCAGACCCGCTACGGCGGCGTGGTCGCCGCCTGTGGCCTGGCCCAAGGGGCAGACCTGCCGGGCAGCGTGATGCCCTTCATCCTGCGTGGCGTGACCCTGGCCGGCATCGACAGCGTGATGGCGCCCCTGGCCCGGCGCGAGCTGGCCTGGCAGCGGCTGGCGCGCGATCTCGACACCGGCCTGCTTGAGCGCATCACCGAAGAAGTCACGCTCGATACCGCCGTGGCGCGCGCACACGACTTGATGGCCGGCCGCGTGCGTGGCCGCATCGTCGTGCGGATTGCCTGACCCGACCCTGATTGCCGGAGAGCCCGTCATGAACTACGCCGACTTCCACCGCCGCTCGCTCGAAGACCGCGACGCTTTCTGGGCCGAGCAGGCCCAGCTGATCGACTGGCACACGCCGTTCAGCCAAGTTTGCGACAACAGCAAGCCGCCGTTCTCTCGCTGGTTCGTCGGCGGCAGCACCAACCTGTGTCACAACGCGGTCGACCGTCATGCGGCCAGCCACCCGGACCGCAACGCACTGATCTGGGTCTCGACCGAGGTTGACAAGGAAATTGTCTACACCTTTTCGCAGTTGCAGGCCGAGGTTGAACGCATGGCGGCAAGCCTGCTGACGCTGGGCGTCAAGCAGGGGGACCGGGTGCTGATTTACATGCCCATGATTCCCGAGGCGGCGTTTGCAATGCTGGCCTGCACGCGCATCGGCGCGCTGCATTCAGTCGTCTTCGGTGGCTTTGCCAGTGTCAGCCTGGCCAGCCGCATCGACGACGCCGAGCCGACTGTCATCGTCAGCGCCGACGCCGGCAGCCGTGGCGGCAAGATCGTGCCCTACAAGGGCTTGCTCGACGAAGCGATTCGCCTGGCCGCGCACAAGCCGGCCAAGGTGCTGATGGTCGACCGCGGCCTGGCCTCGATGGCGATGACGGCGGGCCGCGATGTTGACTACGCCATGCTGCGCGAGCAGCACGGCGACGCCAAGGTGCCCTGCGCCTGGCTCGAGGCCACGCACCCGAGCTACACGCTCTACACCAGCGGCACGACCGGCAAGCCCAAGGGCGTGCAGCGCGACACCGGCGGCTATGCCGTGGCCCTGGCCGCGAGCATGAAACACATCTTCCTCGGCCAGCCGGGCGAGACCTACTTTTCCACCAGCGACATCGGCTGGGTGGTGGGCCACAGCTACATCGTCTACGGCCCGCTGATCGCCGGCATGGCCACCATCATGTATGAAGGCCTGCCGACGCGGCCCGACGCGGCCATTTGGTGGAGCCTGGTCGAGAAGTACAAGGTCACGGCCATGTTCAGCGCGCCCACCGCGGTGCGGGTGTTGAAAAAGCAGGATCCCGACGCCCTCAGAGCGCACGACCTGAGCTCACTGCGCGCACTCTTCCTGGCCGGCGAGCCGCTCGACGAGCCGACCGGCCGCTGGATCGCTGGGGCCCTGGGCAAGCCCATCATCGACAACTACTGGCAGACCGAAACCGGCTGGCCCATCCTGAGCCTGTGCAACGGTATCGAGAAGGCGACGAGCAAGTTCGGCTCGCCCGGCAAGGCGGTCTATGGCTATGACGTCAAACTGCTCGACGAGGCCACCGGCGAGGAACTCACGGGCGCAGGCCAGAAGGGCGTGGTGGTGATCGAAGGGCCGCTGCCGCCGGGCTGCATGCAGACCGTGTGGCGCGACG
>JANNGJ010000466.1:0-6425 GCA_031403815.1 Burkholderiales bacterium
GGCGCCGAACATCAATGCCGCCACCGCCCGCGTGCTCGACGCCGCGGGCATCCAGACCCTGGTGGCTGACGGCGCCGGCTGCTGCGGCGCGATCCGCACCCACCTGAACGATGCCGAGGGTGGCCTGAGAGACATGCGGCGAAACATCGATGCCTGGTGGCCGCTGGTCGAAGGCCTCACCAGCGCCGGCAAGGTCGAGGCCATCGTGATGAACACCTCCGGCTGCGGCGTCACCGTCAAGGACTACGGCCATGCCCTGGCGCATGACGCCGACTACGCCGACAAGGCAGGGCGCATCAGCGGCCTGACGAAAGACTTGTCGGAGTTGTTGCCCGATTTGGTCGACGCGCTGAAACCCAAGCTGAAGAAGGCCGCGCCGCAGCGCCTGGCCTTTCACCCGCCGTGCACGCTTCAGCACGGCCAACAGTTGCGCGGCGGCGTCGAAACCCACCTGGGTGCGCTTGGCTTCGACGTCAGCATCACCACAAACGAAAGCCACCTCTGCTGTGGCTCGGCGGGCACCTACTCGGTGCTGCAGCCCAAGCTGGCCTACGAGTTGCGCGACCGCAAGCTGTCCCACCTCGCGCCACTCGAAGCCCAGACCATCATCTCGGCCAACATCGGCTGCATCCAGCACCTGCAAAGCGGCACCGCCACGCCGGTGCGGCATTGGGTCGAGGTGCTGGACGACGCGCTGGCCGACTGAGCCTGGCACGGGCGCTGGCGCTGGCGCAGCGGTTGCATTCAGCAACGCGGCTCACTGTTACGCGCCGGCCCGCGACCCGCGGTTACCAAGACGCGCGTGCATCGTTCACGCCATCCCTGGCCACCCGCGCGACCGATGAGCACAAGCGCATCGGCGTGCCGAAGATGGGGCCGTGGCGCAGGCAGGACCCTGTTGCCGCACCACCCACCAGGAGTGCAGCATGCTCGACCAGCCCCCCTCCCTGCCCTTGCGCGCCGCCATCGCCAGCCTGCTCGGTGGCCTCTTTGGTGTCGCGTTGATCCTCTTCACCCACACCGCGCAAGCGCAAACCACCGCGGTGGCCGTTGAGACCCCCAGCGCCCTGGCGACCCTTGATGACCGCCTCAAGCGCCTGGGCGAAGCGGCATTGCGAACGCTGCGCGGCGGTGAGCCGATCTACGGCTTGAGCAACACGGGCGCTCGCTTCGCGCGCCTCAACGAAGCGGGCAGCGAGCCGGAAAACGGCCTGCGCTGGCAGGTGACTCGCATGCCGGGCTGGCGCAGCGAGGGCGAGATCCCGCGCAGCCGTGACCTGCTCAGCCTGGGTGTGCAAGTCAGGTTCTGAACGACGGCGCGGCCCCCATACCGAATCGCTTTCGATCGCACAAGAACGAGCAGCAGCTTGTGGCCCATCGAGGGTCCTTGCCGGTGCAATTGCGCGCCTGCCTGAGTGAGTGCGTGCCGCGAACGCGGGGCGGCCGCCTACGCTCATGTCCCCCGGGCCGGGCTTCGCCCGTCCCTCCTCCTTTACTTCGCTACAGCGGCCACCCCACGCTCGCGGCCTGCCACCCGCGTGGCGTGCGAGGCAGGGGCACGCCATCTTGGGTGGTGGATCGGGCCGCTGGGGCACCCGGCGCAGCGAAGTCAAGGAGGAGGCGCAGCCGGGGGACATGAGCGGAGCAGGGTGCCCCAGTGGCCCGATCCCCGCGCATCTGCGGGCAAGCACAGATGCGAACTTCCCCAATCGGCCAAAGGGGGAGCGCCAGATAGACGCCATTGAACGCGCTTGCGTGTCAGGCCGCATGGCCCTCGACCGCCACGCGCTCCGGGCGCACCCGCAGCGCCCACATCACGCCGGCCACCAGCAGGGCGACGCCCGCCAAGGTGACCGGTCCCGGCATCTGGCCGCGCAGCGCAAAGACATAGGCCAGCGCGGCGAGGGTTTCGAACACGATCAACTGGCCGGCCAGGGATGTTGGCAGGCGCTGGCTGGCCTCGTTCCAGCACAAGGTGCCGAGCCAGGAGGCGAACAAGCCGATCGAGAACATCAGGCCGATGAAGAGCATCGGTGTCGGGCCGAAGGGCATCTCGAACGCGGTGCCGGCCGCCGCGCTCCAGGCCCAGAACAATACGAAGCCCAGCGCGGCCAGTGGCAGCGTGGCCAGGCCCTGCGCCGTGGCCCAGGTGCGCGGGCTGCGGTCGGCATGCGCGCGCAGCCAGTCGGCATTGCGGATCGGGTACCAGGTCCAGCAGACCACGGCGGCAAGCGCCAGCACGGCGCCGGTGGCGTAACGCACCAGGTCGGCCTGCGGGTCGGCGCGCAGGGCGGTAATTTCGACCTGGTTCACGCAGCCGATGCCGGCGGCGATCAGCAGCAGTGAGGGCAGCAGGCGCAGCCAGGGCAGGCGGCCATCACGCTGCCCATCGCGCAGGTTCGACGTCACCGCAATCACCACCGGCAGGGTGCCGATGATCATGGTGGGCAGCGGTCCGCCCGCGCGCTGGATGGCTGCGGCCAGGCACAGGTAGTACAGCAGGTTGCCGATGGCGCTGAGCTTGAAGGCCTCACGCCAATCGGCTGGCGTCAACTCGGCGACGCGGGCGCGATCAAGCCAGGCCAGCGGCAGTGCAATCAGCCCGAAGGCCAGGTAGCGCGCGCACGACAGCAGCACCGCCGGGTAGTCGGGCAGCAGGGTCGGGGCGATGAACACCAAGCCCCACATCAGGCCGGCGGCAAGGGCAAACAGGGTGCCGATCAGCATCGCGGCAAGGCGCGTGGGTGCATCACCCGAGTGTGCCGCAACCCAAAAACACGGGCCGCCATGCGCCACGACAGCACATCGGCGGCCCGTTGGCCCATCGGCGCGCTTCAATGCGCGCTGATGGGCCTGGGGTCGAAAGCTCAGGTCAGCGCACCTTGCCGGCCTTCCAGGCGTCGAGCACGGTCTGGTAGGCGATGGTCTCGCCCTTGGGCTTCTCGTTGGCCAACTTCTTCCACGGCGCACCCTTGTCGCTGAGGTACTTGTTGGGGTCGCCCTTGGGGTTCAACTTCGGCGGGCAGGCGGCCATGCCACTGCTGCGGGACCCATATGTCGAAGACGCGCCAGTGCGCCGACAAATATTCGCTTGCCGTGACATATGGTGTTTTGTACAGTCCCTGAATGTCTGCCCTCGCCACGCCCCGATTGTTCGTCTGTGCCGATGCACCATCTGTCGTCCTTGCAGGGCAGCGTGCCAAGTCGTTCTGCTGGGGCGGCACTTTGACCCCTATCGCCGCTCACATAGCTGCCGAGTGCGATGCCCGACCATGACCCTGAATCTAATGCTGCGTCAGTCTTCGTTTATCGACCTCTGCCCCGTGACGGCGGCGGTCGAGGAGCTTGCCAATTCGGGCGGCGTTGAAGAACGCGGTGCAATTTTTACGCGCCGCGAGGTCGTAGATTTTATTCTCGATCTGGTTGGCTACACCTGCGACAGGCCATTGCAAGAACTGACACTACTCGAGCCTTCGTTCGGTGACGGTGACTTTCTGTTGGCAGCGATCGACCGCCTGCTACTCGCGTCAAATGTCGCGGCCATGACCGCTCGCCATGTGGAAGCCCTCGGCGATTGCATTCGTGCTGTTGAACTGCATCGAGATACCTTCGCTCGAACCCATGCCGCGGTCATTGCGCGATTGATCGGTGCTGGCATTGCCGCCCGGATGGCGACGACGATTGCAAATCGCTGGCTGCAAAACGGCGACTACCTTTTGGCCGAGTTGCCAGAGGCTTTTGACGTCGTCATTGGCAACCCGCCCTACGTTCGGCAAGAGATGATCCCCGATGTGCTTCTGGCCGAGTACCGCAGCCGCTACACCACGATTTATGACCGCGCCGACCTTTACATCCCTTTCATTGAGCGCTCCCTGCGGATACTGAAGAAGGGTGGGGCACTCGGCTTCATTTGCGCTGACCGCTGGATGAAGAACCGCTACGGCGGGCCGTTGCGCGCTCTGGTGGCCAAGGAGTTTCACCTGAAGATCCATGTCGATATGACCGACACGCCTGCCTTCCATTCCGACGTGATCGCCTATCCCGCGATCACCATCATCACGCGCGAAAGCCCGGGTGTGACACGCCTCGCTTACCGGCCGGAAATTGAAGGTACCGTGCTGAGCGAGCTAGCAACGCAGCTTGTGGCGAAGCGTCTGCCGAAGGGCGTCAGTGCGGTGCGCGAACTCGCAAGCGTCACCGCCGGGTCGGAGCCATGGATTTTGGCGTCCTCGGATCACCTAGCGCTTGTGCGTCGCCTTGAGCAGGACTTCCCCTCCATCGAAGAAGTTGGCTGCAAGGTCGGCATCGGTGTTGCGACAGGTGCGGACCACGCATTCATTGGCCCCTTTGACACGCTCGACGTCGAAGACGACCGCAAGCAGCCCTTAGCAATGACCCGCGATATCTTGAACGGGACAGTTGAGTGGCGCGGCTTGGGCGTCGTCAACCCGTTTGTGGACGGCGGCGGTCTGGTAGATCTTGATGACTACCCACGCTTGAAGCGATATCTCGAAGCGCGCAAAGGTGAAATTGCCGGACGGCACTGCGCCCAGAAAACACCAACCAACTGGTATCGCACGATCGATCGCATCACACCGGCGCTGACAAAGAGGCCGAAACTTCTGATTCCCGACATCAAAGGCGATGCGCATATCGTCTACGAAGAGGGGCGCCTCTACCCACATCACAATCTGTACTACATCACGTCCGACGAGTGGGATTTGCGGGCGCTGCAAGCGGTCTTGCTGTCTGGGGTGGCCCGCCTGTTCGTCGCGACGTATTCAACGCGCATGCGTGGGGGCTTTCTGAGGTTTCAGGCGCAGTATTTGCGGCGCATCCGGGTACCTAAGTGGGCGGATGTTGCAACTGGTGTTCGACGCGAGTTGATATCGGCTGCAAAGGCGCAAAACCTGGTGGCTTGCAATCGCGCCGCCTTCGAGCTTTACGACTTGTCCGAACGCGAGAAGGCTACGTTTGGGTGCAAGTCTTGAATGCCAAGATCGATATCGAAACGCGTTTGCAGGAGGCGATCCAAAGTTATTGGGTCGCGCGCGCAAAGAACAAGGCAAAGCAGGTCGAGGCTGGCAAGATCGATGCCGGAACGCGCGGCGAAGTCACCGGCGGCACGCAGATGGGCGCGCTCGAATTCCTGGTCGCCGACATCTTGTGCGAAGCCGGCCTGAAGCGGCTCGATGTGCGGACGCGCACTGCACTGGAACTGCCGGGCTACTTTCGGGCTACGAAGAAGTGGGATCTCATCGTCATTTCCGAGGGCCAGTTGGTTCTCGCCATGGAATTCAAGTCGCAGGCCGGGAAGTCGATTGGAAACAATGTCAACAACCGCTCCGAAGAGGCGGTTGGCAGTGCGAAAGACCTTTGGACCGCATACCGCGAAGGCCGGTTCGGGGACGGCGCGCCTGTGCCATTTCTTGGCTACCTCTTCTTGCTGGAAGATAGGGCCAACGTGATGCGTCCGGTGGCGAACAAGGAGCCCTACTTCAAAGTCGACCCGGCCTTTCGTGGCCCCAAAGTTCAACCCAAGAAGGGTGGCATTGCGAGAGACCAAGGCGTTACTTACGCCGAACGATATGAGTTGCTGTGTCGTCGCCTCGTGCTCGAAAGAATCTACAGCGCGTCATGTTTCATGATGGCGACCAACGGTACGCCAACCGTCGTTTCGCAGCCCGCTTCAGACTTGGCCTTCGCACGATTTGCTGCCGCACTGCGAGGCCACGCGGTGACATTCCTTGGAATCCAGAACCCTTAAGCGCGGCTGATACCAGCCCGTCGACAGAGGGGCCGCGGCCCGACGCTAGGGAAGCGTCGGGCCTTCAACATCAGCGCACCTTGCCCGCCTTCCAGGCGTCGAGCAGTGTCTGGTAGGCGATGGTCTCGCCCTTCGGCTTCTCGTTGGCCAGCTTCTTCCACGGCGCACCCTTGTCGCTCAGGTACTTGTTCGGGTCACCCTTGGGGTTCAGCTTGGGCGGGCAGGCGGCCATGCCAGCGCGCTCCAGGCGGCTCATCACGTCGTCCATTTCGTTGGCCAGGTTGTCCATCGCCTGCTGCGGGGTCTTCTCGCCCGTGACGGCCACGGCCACGTTCTTCCACCACAGCTGCGCCAGCTTCGGGTAGTCGGGCACGTTGCCGCCGGTGGGCGTCCAGGCCACACGCGCCGGGCTGCGGTAGAACTCGACCAGGCCGCCGAGCTTGGGTGCCATGTCGGTCATGGCCTGGCTCTGGATGTCGCTCTCGCGGATGGGGGTCAGGCCGACGATGGTCTTCTTCAACGACGTGCTCTTGGCGGTGATGAACTGGGCGTAGAGCCAGGCCGCGGCCGTCTTGTTCGGGTCGTGGTCCTTGAAGAAGGTCCACGAACCCACGTCCTGGTAGCCGTTCTGCATGCCCTGCTTCCAGTACGGGCCGTT
>JANNGJ010000467.1:0-1529 GCA_031403815.1 Burkholderiales bacterium
GCCGCATGTACACCCAGTCCCACTTCGACTTCGCCGCCGAGGTCATCGCCGAGGTGAAGGCCGAGGCCGACACGGTGCTGGACCAGTACGACCTGCGGCGTGAAGGCAGTTCACGGGTGGCAGGCCGCGAAGCCGCCGTGCTGCTGTTGGAGCCGCGTGACGCGCTGCGCTATGCGCAACGCGTGTGGGCCGATCAAATCACCGGGCTGATGCTGCGGGCCGATGTGATGGCCGGTGCGCCCAGGGCCGCGCGGGTGGTGCTTGAGTCCACCGCGTTTTCGGAAGTCGAGATCGGCGTCAAGCCGCAACCCGAGTTGGTGATGCAGTTCATGCGCAAGCTCGACGGCTACCAGCAGGTGAGGCCCCAGCAACAGCGCACCACGCTCACCGCAGAAGGGTGGGCGCTGCCCAAGCCGGTACCCGGTTTCCGTTTGGCCGGCAGCATGCGCCGGGGCATGCAGAACGCTGGCGACGACGAGCCGGTTTTGCAGACGGTGTTCACCGATGGCCTGATCCACGTCTCGGTCTTCCTGGAGCCCTTCAAAGCGCAACGCCATCAGGCTGAAGTACAAGCCCAACAGGGCGCAACGTCCACCGTCATGGCGCGGCGCGGTGACCATTGGGTGACCGTGGTCGGCGACGTGCCAGCCGCCACCTTGAAGCTGTTTTCCGTAGCATTCGAACGTCTTCGCCCCTGACCCGGGTGCATGGGCCGTGGGGCCGCGTACAAAAACCGAAAGATCAGAACATGACCGTATCACCCTTCACCCTGGGCCGTCGCTGGACAGGTTCCTTGGCGTTCAGCCTGGCTTTTCTGTTGGCCTTGGCGGGCAGTCTGCCGCTGCACAGCGCACAAGCGCAGACGTTGGCTCTGCCTGACTTCACCGAACTCGTCGAGCGGGTCAGCCCTTCGGTCGTCAACATCCGCACCACCGAAAAGCGCGCTGGCGCGGCCAGTGGTGGCGGCGAGATCGACCCCAACATCGAAGAGTTCTTCCGGCGCTTCGGCATTCCCATGCCCAACCGGCCCGACCGCCGCAACAACCCGCGCGGCAACGAGGAAGAGCCGCAGCAGCGCGGCGTCGGCTCGGGCTTCATCCTCAGCGCCGATGGTTTCATCATGACCAATGCCCACGTGGTGGACGGAGCCGACGAGGTCATCGTCACACTGACCGACAGACGTGAACTGCGGGCCCGCATCATTGGCGCCGACAAGCGCACCGACGTGGCGGTGGTGAAGGTGGAAGCCTCGGGTTTGCCCTTCGTGAAGATTGGCGACGTCAACCGGCTGAAGGTGGGTGAATGGGTGATGGCCATCGGGTCCCCGTTTGGTCTGGAAAACACCGTCACGGCCGGCATCGTCAGCGCCAAGCAGCGCGACACCGGCGACTACCTGCCCTACATCCAGACCGACGTCGCCATCAACCCGGGCAACAGCGGCGGTCCTCTGCTGAACCTTCGCGGCGAGGTGGTGGGCATCAATTCACAGATTTACAGCCGCTCGGGCGGCTTCATGGGCATCAGCTTCG
>JANNGJ010000468.1:0-2824 GCA_031403815.1 Burkholderiales bacterium
TCGCCCAGGCCGGAGGCTTTCATGTAGGCCTCAGCGCGCTTGGCCAGCGAGCGCGGATCCCGCTCGTAGGGCTTGCCGTCGGCGGGCTCGACCACGTCGCAAGTCAGCAGCAGCGTCGGCTCTTCGAAAAAGGGGTCGATATTGGCCGTGTTCGGGTCCGGCATCAGCAGCATGTCGGAGGCTTCAATCCCCTTCCAGCCGGCGATCGACGAGCCGTCGAAAGCATGGCCGCCGCTGAACTTGTCTTCGTCGAAATGCGACACCGGCACGGTGACGTGTTGTTCCTTGCCACGCGTGTCGGTGAAGCGGAAGTCAACGAACTTGATTTCGTTGTCCTTGACCATCTTCATCACATCGGCAACGGTCTTGCTGGCCATCAGGGCTCTCCTAGCGGGCGATTGGGTCGGTTGGGGGATGAAAAAGCGCAGGCGAATGTAGCAGAAAGCATGCCCGCAGCCGGTGCGTGCGTGCGGGCCGGCGCTACGCGCGAGGCGCCCCAAACAGAGGCGCAAACGCGCACCGTTTCGGGCTTATTCGTGGCCGTCTAACGCACCAATTCGGGGCCCGTCCGGGCACCCACAAGCGCCAGGCCAGCCAACAGGTCGGCATAGGCCGCAACCAGTGGGGGCCCCTTGCCCTTGACGCCCAGCTCGATGTGGCGACCATGCACCGGATGGTCCACGCTGGGCAGGCTGAACACGCGCACGCCGGCGTGGTCGCGCTCCAGCGCCTCCATCAGCGGCGTCAGGCTGGCCTCCATCGCGCCGTAGACGATGACGGAGCGCTCGGCTTCCTGCAGGCTGCCGTGCAGGGGCCGGTAGCGGCCGTCGAGCAGGGCCTCGATCATCGGATGCGCCATCACCGGAAAGCCTGGCACGAAGTGCACCTCGCCGACGCTGAAGCCGGGGATGCGGTTGAAGGGGTTGGTGATGATCTGCGCGCCTGTCGGGAACACGCCCATGTTGAGGCGGTGCACGTTGTCGGGCGCGTCCGCATCGAAGGGCACGCCCTTCTCTGCCGCCTGCTCCTGCATGCGCTGCGTGATCAAGGCCTTGGCGTCGGGGTGCAAGGCGAGCTCCACGCCGAGTGCAGCCGCCGCGCACTGGCGCGTGTGGTCGTCGGGCGTGGCACCGATGCCGCCGCAGCTGAAGACAACATCGCCGCTGGCGAAGGCGTCGCGCAGGCAGGCCGTGATCAGCCGGCGTTCATCGCCCACATAGCGTGCCCAGGACAGCGCCAGGCCGCGGGCGCCGAGCAGCGCGACGACCTTGGGCAAGTGCTTGTCCTGGCGCTTGCCGGAAAGGATTTCGTCGCCAATGATGATCAGGCCGAAGTTCATGGCAGGGCCGGCGGCAAGGCCGGAGTCACTGGAATTGAAGATGGGATGAAAGGCGCCGTGGCGGCTGCCAGCGGCACTGCAGCTTCGCGCAGCTGCTGCAAAGCGGCCAGACAGAAGTGGGCAAACCAGAGCGCGGCGAAAGCGAAGACCAGGGTGTAGAGCCAGACCGAGACCAACACCAGTACCGGCGCCAGGATCAGCGTGGCTGCCCCGAGCGCCCACAGCAAGGTCGGCGCAGCGCCGAGGTAGCCGCACACCATGCCGATGGCCAGCAGCGGCCAGCGCTGCTGGCGCAGCACGCTGCGACGCTCGGCAGCGCTGGCGTGTTGCGCCAGCACATCGAAGGCCATCACGCGGCAGGTGAGCCAGCCCCAGATCAGCGGCGGCAGGATCAGCACCAGGGGCGGCACGAACCACAGCGGCAGGCTGAGCACCAAGGCACACAAGGCCACCAGGGTGCAACCGAGTGACCACAGCACGGACTGCCACCACGCCGCGCCGTGCTTGGCCTCGAGTTCGGGGAAGCGGCGGCGGACCACCAAGGACACCAGCGCAGGCGCCATCAACAGCGCCACCAACAGCAGCGACACGATCACGATCACCGGCAGCGCCAGCGCCAAGATCACCAGCGGCGCCACCAAGGCGCGCAGGCCCTCGCCGCCGACGCCGTCCAGCCACTTCAGCAGGGCCGCGAGCAGCGACCAGCTCTCCAGCGTGGCGCGCACCCCCGCCACCGCCGGTTCCCAGAAGAAGTAGCCCATGGCGAGCGCCAGGCCCCCGGCCAGCAGCAGCGGCGCGAGCGACAGCAGGATGACGCGCGGGTGCAGGCAATAGGCGGCGGCGCGCCAGAAGGCGTCAAGCAAAGCGTTCACGCCACTGCCACCCTCCGCATCAGCGCAAATTGCCGGTGTGCCCCAAAGAGTAGCGCCCCGGCTGCGGCCAGACCGTCAGCCCGTGCGGTTCGGCGCCGACCTTGATCTGCTTCACGTCGCCATTGGCGGTGTCGAAGCGGTAGATCACGTCGTCATAGCGCGCGGCCAGCCAGAGGTACTTGCCGTCGGCGCTGACGTTGCCCATGTCGGGGCTGCCACCGCCGGGCACGCCCCAGCGGGCGACGACTTTCTCGGTCGCGAAGTCGATCACCGCCACGCCGCCATTGCCCAGGCGTGAGCCGTGGATCTTGTGCGAGCCGCGGTTGGCGACGTAGAGCTGCTTGCCGTCGCGGCTCGGGTAGAGGCCGTGCGCGCCGAGGCCGGTCTGGATGAAGCCGACCTTGGTGAAGGAAGCGCCATCGACGATGTGCACGCCGTCGGCGTGCATGTCGGCGATGTAGAAGCGCTTGCCGTCGGGTGAGCTGCGAATGTCCTGCGGCATGCCCTTGGTGACCGTGCACAGCTCGGTTTCTCCCGGCTCCCAGATCTGGCCTGGCGCGGTGCGCTTGGCCCCGGCCTGCTCCTTGAAGCGGGTGGCGGGCATGCTGAGCTT
>JANNGJ010000469.1:0-5287 GCA_031403815.1 Burkholderiales bacterium
AAGGCGCGCCGCTTGACGCTGCCACGGTACTGACTGCGGGCGACGATTTCCTGGCCGGGGTAGCAACCCTTCTGAAAGTTCACGCCACCCACCAACTCGAAGTTGACCATCTGTGGCACGAACTGTTCTGTCGTGGCGGCCACGATGCGGGCGATGCCGCTGCTGACTTCGAGCCACTGCCAGGCTTGCGCTGCCAATGGCGGCAGGCTGGGCGCCGCCGCATCCGCCGGCAGTACCAGCAGGTAGCGCGTCATGCCGGCTGCGTCAGCCAGTCGCAGTGCTTGGCCGCCGGCGACGGGCATGCACCCGCCAGGCGCGCCCGGCGCGCTGGCGCCGAGCCAGGCCGATGCGGCCGGGCCACTCAAGCCGTAAAGCGCCAAGTCGCCGCTGACGTCGCTGAGCTTGCATTTGGCGCGCATCACGAACATCGATAAACGCTTGAGCGTGCTCGGCAGCAGATCGGCGCTACAGGCCAGAAGGATGTCGTCCGGGCTCGGCCGCCAGACCCACAAGCTGGCCAGCAGGCGGCCCTTGGGCGTGCAATAGCCGGCCAGGCGGGCGCTGTGCTGATCGAGCTGCTGCACGTCTTGCGTCAGCTGGCCTTGCAAGAAACTGGCGGCGTCGGCTCCTTGGGCCCGCATCACGCCCCAATCGGTCAGGCGAACGGCGCCCTGCAAGCTGTTGAAGTCGGACTCATTCATGCGCCGATTATCATGGTCCGCAGATGAACATTGGCTTGGTTGGGTGATGCGCTGGTTGCTGCGTTTGTTGTTGTTGGCCGTGTTGGCGGCGGGGGCGACGGCAGGCGCTGCCTGGTGGTGGCTGGCACAACCCCTGGCGCTGGCCGCGCCGACGGTGGAAGTCTCGATCGAGCCTGGCGTCAGCCCGCGGCGCGTCGCCGACATCTGGGTCGAGGCCGGGGTGCAGGTGTCGCCGCGCTGGCTCTATGAGTGGTTCCGCTGGTCGGGCCGATCGCGCCTGATCCGCGCCGGCAGCTACGAGATCGAGACCGGCATCACGCCGCGGCAACTGTTGGACAAGATGGTGCGCGGCGACGAAGTTCTGGAGTCGGTGCGTCTGGCCGAGGGCAGCACTTTTGTGCAGGTGCGCGAGGCCCTGGCGCGCGCAGCGTCGCTCAAGGCGGTGACCCAGGGTCTGAGTGACGCGCAGGTCATGGCGGCCTTGGGCGAGCCAAAACTGGCCGCGGAGGGCCGGTTCTTTCCCGACACCTATGCCTACAGCCGCGGCGTCAGCGACCTGACCGTGTTGAAGCGGGCCCATGCCGCGATGCAGCGGCGCTTGGTCAGCGCGTGGGCCGAGCGGGCTGCGGACCTGCCGCTCAAGTCGATGGACGAAGCCCTGATCCTGGCCTCGATCGTCGAGAAGGAAACCGGCCGCGACGCCGACCGCGCCACCGTTGCCAGCGTGTTCACCAACCGGCTGCGCATCGACATGCCGCTGCAGACCGACCCGACGGTGATCTACGGCCTGGGCGCGGCCTTCGACGGCAATCTGCGAAAGCGTGATCTGCTCGCCGACACACCCTTCAATACCTACACCCGGCGCGGGCTGCCGCCAACGCCGATTGCCATGCCGAGCGCGGCCTCACTGCGGGCGGCGGTGCAGCCGGCCAAGACGCGTGCGCTGTACTTCGTGGCGCGCAGCGATGGCAGCGGCGGCAGCGTCTTCAGCGACAACCTGGCCGACCATAATCGTGCCGTCAATCAATTCCAGCGCGGTGGCAGGGCGCCGCCCTGACTCTCCGTGTGAACCCAGGCAGCTTCATTACCTTCGAAGGCATCGACGGCGCCGGCAAGTCGTCGCACATCGAGGGCCTGGCCACCTGGCTGCGTGACCGTGGCCAAAGCGTGGTCGTCACGCGTGAGCCCGGCGGCACACCCCTGGCGGAGCGTTTGCGTGAACTGGTCCTGCACGAGGCGATGGATGCGTTGACGGAGACCCTGTTGGTGTTTGCTGCCCGGCGCGACCACTTGGCACAAACCATAGAGCCCGCCCTGGCTGCCGGCACCACCGTGCTCTGTGATCGGTTCACCGATGCCACCTTCGCCTACCAGGGCGGCGGCCGCGGCTTTGACGGCGCAGTGCTGACCCAGCTTGAAGCCTGGGTTCAGCGGGGGCGCCAGCCCGATCTGACGCTGTGGTTCGAGCTTGCCCCGGCATTGGCCGCTGAACGGCGCGCCACGGCGCGTGCGCCCGACCGCTTCGAACGCCAGGACACGGCATTCTTTGCCCGGGTGCACGCCGGTTATGAGCAGCGCTGGGCCGCCGCACCGCAACGCTTTGCGCGCATCGACGCCGCCCAGGCGCGCGATGCCGTGCGGGCCCAGGTGCTGGCCGCCGTGCAGGCGCACGGCCTGTGACGAGCGCGGCGCCCAGCTTGCTGCCCTGGCTCGCCGACCCCTTGGCGCTGGGCCTGGAGCGACAGGCCCACGCCTTGTTGCTGCACGGGCCTGGCGGGGTCGGTCAGTTCGAGCTCGGCCTGGCCTTGGCGACCGGCTGGCTGTGCGAGGCCCGGGGCGGTCGCCCGATGGCCTGTGGTGCGTGTACTGGCTGCCGCTTGATGGCCGCCCACATGCATGCCGATTTCCATCTGCTGCTGCCGGAGGCGCTGCGCGAGGGCCTGGGCTGGGCCGCGGCCGAGGAGGGCACAGAAGGCGAGGGCACTTCGAAGTCGGCCAAGACCAAAGCCAAGCCGAGCAAGGAGATCAAGGTCGACGCCGTGCGCGCGGCCATCGAGTGGGGTTTGAAGACCTCGTCGCGCGGCGGGGTCAAGGTGATCCTGATCCATCCCGCGCAGGCCATGAACCTGGTGGCCGCCAACGCCCTGCTGAAAACGCTTGAAGAGCCGGCGGGCCGCTTGCGCGTGGTGTTGACGGCGCAAGATCCGGAAGCGCTCTTGCCCACAGTGCGCAGCCGCTGCCAGCGCCTTGCACTTCCATTGCCAGCGAACGAGCAGGCCTTGGCCTGGCTGGTGGCGCACGAGGTGAGCCGGCCCGAGGTCTTGCTGGCGGCCGCCGGTGGGCAGCCGCTCGACGCGCTGGCCTTGCTGGCCGACGGCATCGACAGCGCAGTTTGGGAGCGGGTGCCGAACGCGGTTCGCCACGGCCAGGCGAGCCTGTTCACCGATTGGTCGCTCGCGCGTCAGGTCGACGCGTTGCAAAAACTGTGTCACGACCTGATGTGCCAGCGCGCCGGGGCCGCGCCGCGCTACTTTGACGCGGCACTGCTGGCGCCCCTGACGGCAGGCAACGGCCCGCAATGGCCGGCGCTGGCGCAGTGGGTGGCGGACCTGAACCGGGCCGCGCGCCATGATGAGCATCCGTGGCATGCCGGTCTGCGCAGCGAGGCGTTGGTCGGGCAGGGCGCGCGACTGTGGCAAACACCACGCTCGCCCGCTGCCAGGGCCGCTGGGCCGGCGGGGGCATTGGATACACTCGGCACTCGATGAGCGAAGCCCCTGCCCGCACCACCCAAGCCAACGCACCGGCCAATACGGCGGGGCGGCCGAGTGTCATTCAGTTGGTGTTTCGCGAAAAGGGCGCGCTGTATGCCGCCTACATCCCGCTGTTCACCGAGGGCGGATTGTTCGTGCCGACCACGCGCGACTACAAGCTCGGCGAAGACATCTACCTGCTGCTGTCGCTGCCAGACGACCCGCAGCGCTACCCGGTGGCCGGCAAGGTGGGCTGGATCACGCCGGTCAATGCCTCGGGCGGACGCACGCAGGGTGTCGGTGTGCGATTCCCCGGCGACGAGAAGACCCGGCTGCTCAAGCAGCGCATCGAAGAGACGCTAGGCACTTCGATCCAATCGGCCAAGCCGACGCAGACGATCTGAGCCGTCTGCGCAACAGCGCAGCCCCTGCGATGTACGTCGACTCCCATTGCCACCTCGCCTTCGACGGCCTGCACGAGCGCATTGACGAAGTGCGCGCCGCCATGGCCGCCGCCGAGGTTGACCGCGCCCTGGTCATCTGCACCACGCTGGAAGAGTTCGACAAGGTGCACGCGCTCGCGCTGCGTTTCCCGAATTTCTGGGCCACCGCCGGCGTGCACCCAGACAACGAAGGCGTGTGCGAGCCCAGCCTCGAAGACCTGGTCGAGCGCGCTGCGCTGCCGCGCGTGCTGGCCATCGGGGAAACCGGCCTGGACTACTACCGCCTGGGCCAGCGCACTGTGGCCGACATGGCCTGGCAGCGCGAACGCTTTCGGGTCCACATTCGGGCCGCGTGCCGCGCGGCCAAGCCGCTGGTGATCCACACCCGCAACGCCAGCGAAGACACGCTTTCGATCCTGCGCGAGGAGGGCGGAGAAGCGCCCGGCGGCGTCTTCCACTGCTTCACAGAAACGGCTGCCGTGGCGCGGGCCGCGCTCGACCTGGGCTTCTACATCTCCTTCTCAGGCATCTTGACCTTTCGCAACGCGCAGGACCTGCGCGATGTGGCCAAGTTCGTACCGCTCGACCGCTTGCTGATCGAGACCGACAGCCCCTACCTGGCGCCAGCGCCCTATCGTGGCAAGACCAACCAGCCGGCCTATGTGCCCTGGGTGGCCAAACAACTTGCGCAGCTGCGTGAGCTGTCCGCGGCCACCATTGCCGAGGTCACCAGCGCCAACTTCGAGCGGCTCTTCAAGCCGGACAAATATGAGAAAACACTTTAGATACGTCGTCTATCTAGTTGTCACAGCATTTGTTTCAAGTGCGAGTGCAGGTGCGTATGAGGATTTCTTCCTGGCCGTCAACCGGGATGATGGCGACACCGTGACCAAGCTGGTGCAGCGTGGGTTTGACCCCAACGCGCGCAGCCCCGAAGGACAGACGGCCTTGCATCTGGCGCTGCGGGACCAGTCGGCTCGGGTCGCCACGGCGCTCATGGCGGAGCGCTCGCTCGACGTCAATCTGCTCAACGCCAGCGCCGAATCCCCATTGATGATGGCGGCGCTGCGGGGCGATCTTGCGTGGTCAGAGCGCCTGATGGCGCGTGGCGCCAAGATCCACATGGAAGGATGGTCGCCACTGCATTACGCCGCCACGGGCCCTGAGCCCCGCATCGTCAAGCTCCTGATCGACAGGGGCGCGCCGATCAACGCCCTGAGCCCGAACCGAAGCACGCCCTTGATGATGGCCGCGCGCTACGGTGCCGAAGCCAGCGTCGACCTGCTGCTGGCCCGCGGGGCCGACAAACAGCTGCGCAATGACCTCGAACTGGACGCGGCGGACTTTGCCAAGCTCGGTGGGCGCGACTTCTTGTTGGGGCGGCTCGCAG
>JANNGJ010000470.1:0-3476 GCA_031403815.1 Burkholderiales bacterium
AGACCTATCTCCTCGACTGATTTGACGCTACAGATAGGCTCCCTCTATACTCGGCCCTGAGATACTATGGTACAAGACAACAGCTTCTACCGGTCTCTCCCTTCTATCGCCCTTCCTCTGCTGGGTGCACGATCAGCACCTTCTGTTCGGCCAGCAGTTCGTACGCAAACTGCTGGTCGTCGGCGATGGGGTAGACCTTGGGATCCAGGCGCGGAAACATGTACAGCGCCGCTTTGGGCTTGACCACACTCACACCTGGAATGCGGTTGAGCAGCTCGTAAGCCAGATCGCGCTGGCGGCACAAGCGCCCCGTCGGCGCCACCAGGTCGCGGATGCTCTGGTAACCCCCCAACGCGGTCTGAATCGCCAACTGCCCCGGCGTATTGGCGCACAGGCGCAGGCTGGCCAGCATGTTCAGGCCGTCGATGTAGTCCTTGGCATGGCGCTTCTCACCTGACACCACCATCCAGCCGGCGCGGTAGCCGCAGGCGCGGTAGTTCTTGCTCAGGCCGTTGAAGGTGACGAACAACACGTCGTCGGCCAGGCTGGCCAGGCTGGTGTGGCTGGCCCCGTCGTACAGAGTCTTGTCGTAAATTTCGTCGGCAAAGACCACCAGTTGGTGCTGGCGCGCCAGTTCGATGATCTCGAGCAACACGGCGTCGGGATAGAGCGCGCCGGTCGGGTTGTTCGGGTTGCAGACAATGATGCCGCGGGTGCGCAGTGTGATCTTCTTGCGGATGTCGGTCACATCCGGCATCCAGCCGGCCTGCTCGTCGCAGATGTAGTGCACCGGCACGCCGCCGCTCAAGCCCACCACCGCGGTGTAGAGCGGAAAGTCGGGCGCCGGGATCAACATCTCGTCGCCGTCGTTGAGCAGCGCGGCCATGCTCATCTGGATCAGTTCCGACGCGCCATTGCCCAGATAGACATCGTCCACCGTGACGCCTTGGACGCGTTTTTCCTGGGTGTAGTGCACCACCGCCTTGCGCGGTGCGAACAAGCCTTTGCTATCGGTGTAGCCCGCCGCATGCGGCAGGTTGCGGATCATGTCCTGCACGATCTCATCGGGCGGCTCCAGGCCGAACGCAGCCACGTTGCCGATGTTGAGCTTGATGATCTTGTGGCCTTCGTCCTCCATCTGCCGCGCCTTGTCCAGAACAGGCCCGCGGATGTCGTAGGCCACGTTGGCCAACTTGGCGGATTTGGTGATGGGTTTCAAGGCACGGCGCTCGCTGCAAACTGGAACATAGAATTATCCACGCATGAAGTTTCAGCCCGACCACCTGCCCGGCACCAACATGGTCTCGCGCCACGAGCCGGGCGCCGTGTGGGTTAACGGTGTGCGCTGGGACCAGAGCGTGCTGGTGCCCTGGCGTGGCGAGCCCAGACCGTGGTCCCTGGCCAACCTGGCCGCACTGTCCCCGGCGCACTTCGAAGCGGTGCAAAGCCTCGGCCCCGAGCTGGTGATCTTCGGCAGCGGCGCGCGCCTGCAGTTCGTTTCAGCCGGCCTGTACCGCAGCCTGATCGAGGCCCGCATCGGCATCGAGACCATGGACACGGCTGCGGCCTGCCGGACCTACAACGTGTTGGCCAGCGAAGGCCGCTCGGTGGTCGCAGCCCTCCTGGTGGCGCCCCCTGGCTGAGGGCAAGCGACGTGCCAGGGCCCCGTATAATCGCTGGCTGCGGCCTTTGTTCAAGGCCGCCACCGCAACCCGACGCCCTCTATGACGCCAGCACTCAACAAAGCCCTGCCGGAATTTGAAGCGCTCGCCACCAGCGGCGTGAAGATCTCGCCTGAAACTTTCCACCGCCAGGCCGTGGTGCTGTACTTCTACCCGAAAGACAACACCCCCGGCTGCACCACCGAGGCGATGCAGTTCCGTGACCGCCACAAGGACTTTCTCAAGGCAGGCGCCTTGGTGTTGGGCGTTTCGCGCGACAACATGGCCTCGCACGAAAAGTTCAAGACCAACCTCGAGTTGCCCTTCGAGCTGATCGCCGACACCGAGGAAAAGCTCTGCCACATGTTTGGCGTGGTCAAGAACAAGATCATGTACGGCAAGAAGGTCAAGGGCATCGAACGCAGCACCTTCCTGATCGACGCCGAAGGCGTTCTGCGCGCCGAGTGGCGCGGCATCAAGGTGGCCGGACACGTTGATGAGGTGCTCAAGGCCGTCAAGCTGCTCAAGAAAGCCGCCTGAGCCACGGCCGGCCGACCCGCATAATGGGGCATGCCCGTGAGACGAGAAACAACGCGCCACCGATGAAAGCCGCACAGCCGACTGTGCGGCTTTTTTGTTTTTGACCGACAGCCTTCAGGCCTTACCACCGCAATGCCCCTGCCCAAGCCCCCCGCACGCAAAGCCGCCCTCCTCGCCGCAGACGACTTCGAAGCCCAGGCGGCCCCCCGAAGCGCACCCCGCTCTACCCAAGCTGCCAAACGCAACGAACCGGCCCCGGCAGCGCTGGACCTGTTTGACAGCGAAGCCACCCACGTTGCCGCCCCGCCCCTGCCGCGCGCCAGCGCGCCGCTGCGCGCCCCGGTGGCCCAGGTGCGTCCGCGCAAGCCACGCGGCAGCGGCCCAGCCAAGCTTTTCGTGCTCGACACCAATGTCCTGATGCACGATCCGTCCTGCCTGTTCCGCTTCGACGAGCACGACATCTACCTGCCGATGATCACGCTCGAAGAGCTTGATGGGCACAAGAAAGGCATGAGCGAGGTGTCGCGCAATGTGCGCCAGGTCAGCCGCGACCTCGACGTCCTGGCCGCCGACGGCCTGCAAGACCCCAAGGAAGGCATCCCGCTGGCCAAGACGGGCCACCGCGAGGCCGCGGGCAAGCTCTACTTTCAGACCACCCTGGTCGACGTCAAGCTGCCGGCCGGCCTGCCCCAGGGCAAAGCCGACAACCAGATCCTGGGCGTGGTGATGGGCCTGCGCGAGCAATTGCCGGGCCGCGATGTGGTGCTGGTG
The DNA here is from genome assembly GCA_031403815.1 of Burkholderiales bacterium. Taxonomy (GTDB): domain Bacteria; phylum Pseudomonadota; class Gammaproteobacteria; order Burkholderiales; family Burkholderiaceae_C; genus CADEEN01. The sequence goes on from JANNGJ010000470.1 coordinate 2,973, forward strand.
TCCAAGGACATCAACATGCGCATCAAGGCGCGGGCGCTGGGCCTGGCGGCGGAGGACTACTTCAACGACAAGACGCTCGAAGACGGTGACCTGCTCTATACCGGCGTGCTGGCCCTGCCGGCCGATTTCTGGGAGCGTCATGGCAAGACGATGGAAAGCTGGCAGCAGGGCGGCCTGACTTTCTACCGCATCGCCGGGCCCATGGTGCCGCTGCTGATGGTCAACCAGTTCGTCTACTTGGAGACGCCCGGCGCTGCGCCGCTGTATGCCCGCGTGACGGAGATCACCGGCAAGACCGCGGTGCTGAAGACGCTAAAGGAATACACCCACCAGAAGAACGCGGTCTGGGGTGTGACCGCGCGCAACCGCGAGCAGAACTTCGCCTTGAACCTGCTGATGGACCCGGAGTGCGACTTCATCACCCTGACCGGCACGGCAGGCACGGGCAAGACCTTGATGACGCTGGCCGCCGGCCTGGCCCAAGTGATGGACGACCGCCGCTAC
>JANNGJ010000471.1:0-1834 GCA_031403815.1 Burkholderiales bacterium
GGGCACCCGCTGGCCCCGGCCTCGAGTCTCGGCGGCCCTCCACCCGCGAACAGCCCAAGCACCTCGGATCGGGACGGTGGGGCGCTCTGCGCAGCGAAATAGAGGAGGAGAGGCGGGCGCAGCCCGACTCGGGGGACATTCGCGGAGCAGAGTGCCCCGCCATCTTGATCTCGCGCAGTCGCTCGCATGCGTGAGCGAACGTCTGCCATGGGCCGCGAGCTGTCGCCGGAATCTGCAGCGTATTCATCCTAGAGCTTGCCCTGCACCAGGCCGCGAAAGCCGTAAACGATGCGATCGCCCGCGTAGTCAACCAGCTCAACGGTGCGCTGTTGCCCTGGCTCGAAGCGCACGGCGGTACCCGAGGCGATGTTCAGGCGCATGCCGTGTGCGGCCACACGGTCAAAGCGCAGGCCCGAATTGGTCTCGGCAAAGTGGTAATGCGAGCCGACCTGGATTGGGCGGTCGCCTGCGTTCTCGACCACCACGGTCAGGGTGCGCCGGCCGACGTTGATCTCGATGTCGGGGCCGTCGGTGAAGAGTTCTCCGGGTGTCATCGCTCGCCGCTCCCTCCTACTTCCGGCCGCGCCACCACACCAGCCCAGCGACAGCCAGGCCGATCAGGGTGAATCCGAAGAGGTCGGTCGCGTGCAGGTGGGCGGCGACCTGACCATGGCCGTCGTGCGCTGTCGCCAGCGAGCACGCACTCCACATCGCCGCCAACAACAGTGTTTCGCGCATCACAGACTCCAGTTACGCAATCGGTTGGTGCACGGTCACCAACTTGGTGCCATCGGGGAAGGTGGCTTCGACCTGGATGTCCGCGATCATGTCGGCCACGCCGTCCATGACGTCGGCACGCGAGAGAACGGTCTTGCCGTCGCTCATCAGTGCGGCCACGCTCTTGCCGTCGCGTGCGCCTTCCATGATGGACGCAGTGATCAGCGCCACCGCTTCGGGGTAGTTGAGCTTGAGGCCGCGTGCACGGCGACGTTCCGCCAGTAATGCAGCGGTGAAGATCAGCAGTTTGTCTTTCTCGCGCGGGGTCAGATCCACCGGCGGCTCCTTGTTCGTCCAGGTGCACAGCTTAAAGCGGTTCTTCATGCAAGCGCCGTGCCCCGCGCCGGGGCGCAAGGTGCGCTACCCAATGGTGCGTGGCCAAGGTTGGCGAGTTGGCACGTTCGTTGCAAACGTCACGGGCGGCATCCAACCCACCCAACACCAGGAGCTAGAACCCATGAATTCGATTCCCCGCCGCGCCGGCCTCAAGCTGCTGGCCGCTGCCCTCATCGGCGCCAGTCTGGCCACGCCCGCACTCGCGCAGAGCACGATCAAGGTCGGCGTGCTGCATTCGCTGTCGGGCACGATGGCGATCTCCGAGACGGTGTTGAAGGACACCGTGTTGATGGCCATCGACGAGATCAACGCCAAGGGCGGCCTGCTCGGCAAGAAGCTCGAGCCCGTGGTCGTCGACCCGGCCTCCAACTGGCCGCTGTTCGCCGAGAAGGCCAAGCAGTTGATCGGCCAGGACAAGGTCGTCGTGACCTTCGGCTGCTGGACCAGCGTGAGCCGCAAGTCGGTGCTGCCGGTCTTTGAGGAGATGAACAGCCTGCTCTTCTACCCGGTGCAGTACGAAGGCGAAGAGCTGAGCAAGAACGTGTTCTACACCGGCGCGGCGCCGAACCAGCAGGCGATTCCTGCGGTCGAGTACCTGATGAGCAAGGCGGGTGGCGGCGCCAAGCGCTGGGTGCTGCTGGGCACCGACTACGTCTACCCGCGCACGACGAACAAGATCCTGCGAGCCTTCTTGAAGAGCAAGGGCGTGAAGGACTCCGAC
>JANNGJ010000472.1:0-7089 GCA_031403815.1 Burkholderiales bacterium
GCCTCGTGGCCGCGCGCACCGTTGCCATGCTGATCAACGAAGCGGCCGATGCGGTGCAGCAGGGCGTGTGCTCCACCGACGCAGCCGATGCGGCGATGAAGCTCGGCGTCAACTACCCGGCGGGGCCGTTCGAGTGGCTGAGCGCCTGGCGGCCTGACGAGGTCAGGGCGGTGCTCGACGCGCTCGATGCGCACTACCGCGGCGAGCGCTACCGCATCAGCCCGTGGCTGCGCCGTCAGAGCCCCGGCGCATGAAGTTCGCCGAGTTCCATGTCGGGCAGGTGATCGAGGCCGGCCCTTACCTCGTCAGCGAAGCCGAGCTGCTGCAGTTCGCCAATGCCTACGATCCGCAATGGTTCCACACCGATGCTGCCGCCGCGGCGCAGGGGCGCTTCGGCGGCCTGATCGCCAGTGGCTGGCACAGCTGCGGCATTGCGATGCGCCTGGCCACCGACGCGGCCCTGGTCGGCTCCGAGTCCTTCGCCTCGCCGGGCCTGGCTTACGTCAAGTGGACGCATCCGGTGCGCGCCGCTGATGCCCTCTCGCTGCGCGCCACGGTGCTCGAGACTCGCCGCTCGAAGACCCAGACCACGCTGGGCATCCTGCGCTGGCGCTGGCAGTTGTTCAACCAGCACGGCGTGCAGGTGCTCGACCTCGAGGCAACCAGCCTGTTCGAGTTGCCCTGAGCTGCCCTGAGCGACATCGCAGGCGCGTCGGCCCAAGCTCAGTCGCCTCCGCCGCCGCAGCCGCCGTCCCCACCGCCCCCGTCGCCGCCCCCATCGCCGAAGCCGTCAGTGCTGCCATCGACGCTGCTGCTGGAGAAGTCGCCGCCGCAGTAGACGGCTGCCGTGCTGGTGCCCGGATCGCCCTGGCGGCGCACTGAGGCGCAGTCGGCAAGATAGCGAAAGCCGTTCGGGATCTTGAGCTTGGCATCCAGCGCAAACAGCAGCGGCAGGCGCGTCGGCATGCGCGGGTTGATGTTCTCTTCGCGGCAGGCGTGCCACCAGCAGCGGCGCAGGCCCACGTTGCCTGCCGCGGCACTGCCCAGCACGACGGCCGGCGTGTGGTGCAGGAAACGACCGAAGGCGTGCTGGCAGAAGGCCTGGTAGTTCTTGGTGTACAGGATGAAGGCATGCCACAGGTCGTCGGCCACCTGCGAGGGCATCGAGACCGGCCTGCGCCCGCTGCGCAAGTAGGCCATGAAGAACTGGCGCAGACCCTGGGCCACGAGCTGGCACTCCTTCAGGGTGAGCTCAGGGTGCTGCTTGCGCAGTTGGTCGAACAGACCCGGTGGGAACTCGAAGCTTCGGATGTGGGCCTGACGCTTGAGCCGCAACTGCACCCGCCACAAAACCAAGCAGGCGATCAGGAGCAGGAAGGTGACGGGGATCAGCAGCGGCGTCATGGTCGTACCTGTCGACGGCCATCATGCTACCTGCAGGTGGGCGTACCCGCGTAGCAACCCTGTAGCGCGATTGCGGTGTCTGGCCGAGGATCGTGCGACGCCGGTCGACTGTCGATCAGCCACCCCTGGAGCGCCATGATGTTTGAGTCCACCCCTGCTGTGTTTCGTCCGTCTCGCCTGAGTCTGGCAGCCCTCATCGCTTGCAGCAGTCTGGCCGCACCGGTCTGGGCTGACGAAGGTGATCGCGATGAAACCATCGGCGTGGCGCTGTCCGTCAACCTGCCGCCGCAGGCCAAGGGCAAGCCGCCGAGCTGGGCCGGCAAGGCCTTCCGCCAAGGCGTGGTGGCGGTCGCCAACCCCTACGCGGCCGAGGCGGGCGCAGCGATTCTCGAAAGCGGCGGCAACGCCATCGACGCGGCGGTGGCGATCGTCTATGCGCTCAATGTCGTCGAGCCGCAATCAGCGGGCGTCGGCGGCGGCGGCTTCATGATGATCCATCTGGCCAGGAGCGGCCGCACCTTCGCGATCGACACGCGCGAGAAGGCGCCCGCCGGTGCCACGCCAGGCATGTTCGTCGGCGTGCCCAATTCGTCGCTGCAAGGCGTGGCGGTCGGTGTGCCCGGCATGGTGCGCGGCACCGCGCATGCGCTGGAGACCTACGGTGCGCTCTCGCTGGCCAGCGTGCTGCAGCCGGCCATCAAGCTGGCCGACGAAGGCTTCGCGGCGACGCCGCGCTATGCCGCAGTGAGCTGCAACCCGCGTTCGCAGAACTCGCCTGAAGCGGCAGCGATCTTCTGCCCCGGTGGCGGCAATGTGGGCCCGGTGGTGGGCTCGCTGGTACAGAACAAGCCGCTCGCAGCAACCTTTCGCCTGATTGCAGCGAACGGGCCGGACTGCTTCTACAAGCTGATGCCCGACAAGGGCTGCGACATCGCCAAGGGCATCGTCGAAGGGCAGAAATTCAACCGCCCGCAGGCGCCCGGCGGCAAGGGCGGCACGATGACATATGCCGATCTGGAGAACTATCAGGCCATTGAGCGCGCGCCCATCGAGGGGACGTACCGTGGCTACATCGTCAAGGCCATGTCGCCGCCGTCTTCCGGCGGCCTGACCCTGATCCAGATGCTGAAGATGCTGGAGCGCTTCCCGATCGGCGATGCGACCCAGGGCTACGGCTTCGGCAGCGCCAAGACCCTCAACGTGATGGCCGACGCGATGCGCGTGGCCTTTTCCGACCGCTCGATCTGGATGGGCGACATCGACTTCGTGTCGGTGCCGATGAAGGGCCTGCTCAACCCGACCTATGTGGGCCTGCGTGGCGCCGCGATCGTGCCGGGCGCGCGCATCAACCCGAACCCGGTGCCCGGCGACCCGCGGCCCTTCGAGATGGCCGGCTTGCAGACCGGCACGCGCCTGGCGGTGGCCGAGCCCGTGACCGGCCCAGGCGAGACGACGACGCACCTGGCGGTGGTCGACAAGTGGGGCAACATGGTGTCCTACACCAACACCATCGAGTCCGCGCATGGCATCGGCGTGTTCGCGGGCTACAAGAACGCCGACGGCTCGTTCAAGAGCCACGGCTTCCTGCTCAACAACGAGCTGACGGACTTCAACACCACGCCGACGGTCAACCCCTTTACGGGCAGCGCCGGCTTCAACGACGTGCAGCCCAACAAGCGCCCGCGCAGCAGCATGACCCCGGCCATGATCTTCAGCCCCGACGGCACGCCGCTGATCGCCTACGGCTCGCCTGGCGGCGCCACGATCATCAACTCCGTGCTCAACGTGACGCTGAATCTGATCGACCACAAGATGACGTTGCAAGAGGCCATCAACGCGCCGCGGCTGTCGATCACCAGCGCCACCAGCTCGATCTCGCGCGACAACGGCGTGGCGCCGGCCAGCGGTTTTTCCGCCGCCAGCGTGGCTGCGTTGACCGCGCTGGGCTACTCCGTGGGCAATCCGGTCGACATCGGCTCGGTGCAGGCCGTGTTGGTGGACCAGAAGACCGGCAAGCAGTACGGTGCCGCCGACTCGCGACGCGAGGGAACGGTGATCGGCCTGCCAAGGTAGGCCGGTTGCGTGGTGCGCACGGCGGCTCACGTCGCTTCGGCTATCGTCTGTGCCCATGAGCCCCCCACCTGGCTCCTCGCGCACCCTCTTCGGCCTGCCCAGGTTGCCGGCACGCTATGCCGTCCTGGTGATGCCGCTGTTGTTGTCGATCCTGATGACTTTCATCGTGTCGATGGTCAGCACCTTGCGCAGCATCGGTCTGGCGCCAGGATTCTTGGCCATCTGGCTCGGTGCCTGGGGCTTGTCCTGGCTGGTCGCCTTCCCGACGCTGCTGGTTGTCTTGCCTCTCGTGCGCAAGGCCACCGCAGCGCTGGTCGAGCCCCCATCGGCCTGACAATGGGCATCCCTGAGCTGCAAGGTGCCCCATGAGCATGAAGAAGACCGATCTCGAGAAGCACCTGGCGAAGAAACTCGACGGGCGCATGAAGGCCCAGCCGATTCCGCAGCGATTCGGCAAGGCCTCTGCGGTGGTGGCTGAAACCAGCGCCGCCAAGGCGCGATCGGCGCCACCCAAGCTGGTTCCCCTGGCCTGCCGGCTGCCGGCCGACATGGTCAACCGCCTGCGCACACGTGCGGCCGGCTTCGAGGGCGGATTGAGTGCCCTGATGGCCCAGGCCGTGGCGCAGTGGTTGGCGGCTGCCGAGGCGAGCCCGAAGCGCAAGGACTGAGGTCGGCTCGTCACCTGTCTGCTGCGATGAAGGCACCTACCGTGCTCAAGTTCGACGCGTCTGACGCGACGCCCGAAGTGTCTTTCGTTGCAGGCGACAAGCTGCTCGCGGGCAACCCGCAGCAAACTCTGTGGTTGCATTACACCGACCCGACCCGGCAATTCTGTGCCGGCGTGTGGCGCAGCGAGCCAGGCAAGTGGCGCATCAACTACACCGAAGAGGAGTACTGCCACTTGACCGAAGGGGTGAGCGTGATCACCGACGCCGAGGGGCGCGCCACCACCGTCACCGCGGGCGAGAGCTTCGTCATCCCGCGCGGCTTCAATGGCACCTGGGAGGTCGTCGAGACGACGACCAAGCGCTTCGTCGCCTACGAGGCTGGGGGATGAGCCGCTGCTCTGCGTCAGCCAGTGCGATCCGTTCGGATGCGTCCATGCATCGTGGCCTGGCATGAAGGTGCAAAGCGGCCGCTGGATTCCGGCTCGTAGCCGGGGATAGGCGCGCGACCATGTCTGTCCGCGCCTGTGCCGTCCCGCCGCATACGCTCCTGCATCGCTACCAGGACGGCGTCGGCTTTGCCGACTGCTACGTCACCGAGGTGCCCGGTGCCTTCACGCAGGCCCAGTTCATCGAGGCCTTCTACACCTCGGGTCTGTTCAAGATCGAGCGCAGTTTGCTCACGCACCTGGCGTCGCGGCCGGCCGGCGATGCCGATGCCCGGCAGTTGGCCGCCGGCACGGCGAGGCGTTTTTCCGCCTGGACGGTCGAGGCGCAGTCGGACGCCGAACTGCTGCTGGCCGACTTCACCGGCCGCACGAGGTCATGGTTGATGGCCGCAGCGATTCTGCAGGACGGTGTGGTCGTGCGCACGCGACTGCAATTTGGTTCGGCCATCGTGCCGCGTGCCGGCGCTGCCGCGGGGTCGAGGGACCTGGGCTGGCTGTTTCACGCATTGCTGGGCTTTCACAAGCTGTACTCGCGGGCCTTGCTGTGGGCCGCCACTCGGCGCCTGACCAAGCTTGCAATTCACTTCTAGAGTAGCTGCACCAGCCCCAGGCTCAGCACCGGAAACGCCAGCAGCAACATCACGCGCAGGGCTTCAGGCCACGCACTCTTGCGGCCAGCGAAAGCGTTGCAAGAGTGACTTGACGCGCAACCGTCGCCCCCTACAATCGCTGTATGGATATACAGATTGCTGCTGCGAGTGACTTGGCTGCGTTCGCTGCTGGCCGAAAGTTCAGGACTGTCTTGGCCGATCCGCCGTGGCAGTTCCAGAACCGCACCGGAAAGATCGCGCCTGAGCACAAAAGACTCAGTCGTTACTCGACCATGTCGCTTGACGATATCAAGGCGCTCCCCGTCAGCGCAGCCGCGGACGAGGTAGCGCATTTGTACATGTGGGTCCCCAACGCACTGCTTCCCGACGGCCTGGCGGTCATGAAAGCCTGGGGCTTCAACTACAAGTCGAACATCGTCTGGCACAAGTTGCGCAAAGACGGTGGAAGTGATGGCCGAGGCGTGGGCTTTTACTTCCGCAACGTGACCGAGCTATTGCTCTTTGGGGTCCGCGGCAAGAACGCCCGCACGTTGCAGCCAGGACGCACTCAAGTCAACTATGTGGGAACAAGAAAGCGCGAGCACAGCCGCAAACCAGATGAGCAGTACGACTTGATCCAGTCATGCAGCCCTGGGCCATTCCTGGAGCTGTTTGCGCGCGGCGAGCGCCCCGGATGGGCCGTTTGGGGCAATCAAGCCGATGACAAGTACGCTCCCGATTGGCCAACTTACCGCCACCACTCACGCCAGCACTTGGATGATCTGTTCGCTACGGAACCGACCTAAGGTTGTCTGTCTCGTCGTCCAATTGTTCAACTCGTGCTTCGTCGAACACCACGATCGACGCGGGCAGCCCGATGTGAAGTAGCGGGCACGGGTTCCCCACGCCTCGAGCCACTCGAGCCTGAAGCTTCTCCCAGTGCGTCGTTGCGGCACCGAACTTGTTGGAAACAAAGTTGTCTGTCCACGCGACGGCAAAGTCGACAGGCTCGCGTGGCCGCTCAACTCGCAGCTTGATGTTCTTCACTTGCTTCGGCGTGGGTATGACACCCTGGGCTGCCAACGACTCAAAGTCGGTGATCTTCCGTTCCATGGCAAAGCGCCGCACCAAGTCCCACAGTCCCGCCTGAAGGCTCGATCCGCGGGTGATGATCACGCCCACGCTGATGGCCCCTTCGGCGTGCAGACGCTTAAAGTTTTCAAGGTCCCGATCGAAGAAAGGATCCTTGTTGTTCCACTCGATCTCGCAGCCGATAGTGCCAATCGATCCGACTGTCCGGACGTGGTCAACCTCGTGGGACGTTGCCTCCTTTTCCACACCGTCGATGATCTTGGCAACAACAAAGTTGTGCTTTCGCCATCCCAGGTGGGCCAGTGCATTGCGGGTCCGTTGCGTGAACTGCGTCTCGCCGCCACCAGAACCGATGATCTCGGTGATCGGTAGTGCCAAGCCTGACAGCACGCCGGCAAGCTCTTCAAGTTGCGGCGCGAACTCGCCGGTCAGGATCGACTTGGCGTGCGACAGGTACTGAACGTCGAAGCCTTGCTTGTATAGCGCAGAAATGGGGTCTTTTGTCTTTGCGGCCATCGCCTGATCATATCGGGGTGGTCGTGCTTCACCAGCTCACCGACCGCAGTAAGGGCCGAGCCTGAGCATCCTGGTTCGCCGGGTCGGGCGACTCACTTGTAGAGCAACTGCACCAACCCCAAGCTGAGCATCGGAAACGCCAGCAACAGCATCACGCGCAAGGCGTCCCAGGCCAGGAAGGGGAAGACGCCCTTGTAGGTCTCGCTCATCGGCACATCGCGGGCGATGTTGTTGACGACATAGACGTTCAGCCCCACGGGCGGCGCGATCAGGCCGATGCCGACCGTCATCAGCACCAGG
>JANNGJ010000473.1:0-4377 GCA_031403815.1 Burkholderiales bacterium
GATCGCGCGCTCATGGCTTCGAGCAGGGCCACCGGCATCTGCCCGCCCTTGGTGACCATGTAGACACCGCCGCCCGCCTGACCCATGGCCTCAATCAGCGCCAGGTGTTCGGCATCGTTGGCCAGGCGCGAGGGCATCGGCACGCCGCCTTCGCCGTTGTGCGCCGGGCTGGTGCTGCTGGCAAAACCCACCGCGCCGGCGGCCATCGCTTCGCGCACGATGGTGGCCATCTGCTCGACTTCGCTCGATGTCGCTTCGCGCTGGGGCGCATCGGCGCCCATCACCCAGGTGCGTACCGAAGAGTGGCCGAGGTAGGCCGCCAGATTCACTGCGCTACCGCTCGCGCGCAGTTGCGCCAGGTACTCGGCGAAGGTCTCGAAGTTCCAGCGGATACCTTGGCGCAGCACGTCGAGCGACATGCCTTCGACTTGCGTCAGGTTGCGCATCGTCAGCTCGCGGTCTTGCGGCCGGCAGGGGGCGATCGTGAAGCCGCAGTTGCCGATCACCGCCGTCGTGACGCCGAGTGCCGGCGAGGGGCGAACGTAGGGGTCCCAGGTGATCTGGGCGTCGAAGTGGGTGTGGCTGTCGATGATGCCGGGCATCAGCGCCAGGCCGTCGGCATCGATGACGCGCTTCGCATCGACCGGCAACGAAGCGCCGATGGCGCGGATGCGGCCGCCCTGCACTGCGAGGTCGCCGATGAAGGGCTCAGCGCCACTGCCGTCGAGCAGGGTGGCGTTGCGGATCAGCAGGTCGTCCATACCGCCCCCCACCCCCGCCCCGCTCGGCCTGAGCTTGTCGAAGGCCCTTTCGCAATCGAAGCGGGCACTTCGACAAGCTCAGTGCGAACGGTCATGGTCATGGTCATGGGCCCGCGTGTCATGCCACCCTCAACTTCGGCGCCGCAAACATCTGCTCCATCGCCTTGCGCGTGCGGTAGGCATTGGTTGCGGTGTCCATCGCCACATCGGCCCAGGACAAACTCTGGCCTTGTTTCACCGCGCGCGTGAGCTTCACGTTGTGCGCCAGGCCCAGCGGCAGGCCGCCGATGGTCACCGAAGTGGCAGCCGGCAGCAGCTTGCCCCAGACCGTGTAGCCGCCCTCGCCATCGAGCATTTCGCCGGCCAACAAATCGCGCTTGGCGGTGGCGACCACATCGGCGTTCCAACCCGTCGCCACGCCGGTGGGCTCGCCGCGCAGCGCCACGCTGGCCACCGAGACGCCCACTTCGAGGCCGATCAAGTGCCAGCGCTTGTAGAGCGTGAAGTAGCGCCCGCTCGGGTCGGTGTGGGCCTTGTATTCCTCGAAGCAGTTCTTGATGTAGTCGGTCTCGGCTTCGACCGTGACCCACACGCCCATGCGGATGTCGTAGGGAATCTGGCGGCCGTCGGCTTCAAGCGAGGAGATCACTTCGACCATGCCCTTGCGCTCCAGCACGCCGCCTTCGCTGACGGGCCGGGTCACGAAGGGAATGTCTTCGACGCTGGCCGGCGGATACAAGAGGCCATTGCTCGGCACGCCCAGGCCGGTGGCATTGGCCACTGCGGTGCTCTCGATCGAAGGCTTGCTGCCATCGAGAAAGCTGTTGAACATTTTCGGGTTGAGGCCACCGCGCGCCGCCTGCTCGGGCGTCAGGCCGTAGTGGCCCCACACGGTGTCGGGCGTGCTCTGCGCAAAGTGCGGCAACCACTTGTGGCCGCGTCCTGCCGCCACGACAGGGAAGCCGCAGGTGCGGGCCCAATCGACCAGGTCGCAAATCAGCGCCGGCTGGTCGCCAAAGGCCAGCGAATACACCACGCCCGCCTCGGCCGCCTTGCGTGCCAGCAGCGGCCCGCAGAAGGCATCGGCCTCGACGGTGACGTTGACGACATGCTTGCCCTGCGCAAAGGCTTCGAGGCAATGGTCGACGGCAGCCACCGGGCTGCCGGTGCACTCGACGATCACGTCGATGGCGGGGTGGCGCACGAGGGCCTGCCAGTCATCGCCCACATGCGTCGTACCGCTCTTCACCGCGGCGTCGAGTGACGCGGCCTGCGTGCGCTCGGCAGCCCAGCCGACGCGGGCAAGGTTGGCTTGCGCCGCGGCGGGCGACAGGTCGGCAATGCCGACCAAATGCACGCCGGGCGTGCGCGGTATCTGCGCCAGGTACATCGTGCCAAATTTGCCGGCGCCGATGAGGCCGATGCGGATCGGCTTGCCGTCGGCCTGGCGTTGCAGAAGTTTGGCGTGCAGGTTCATGTCAATCACTCCACCTTGCGCGGCGTGAGCCGCAACGCATACAACGATATTCGGGTCTCGGCCCAGAGCGGACGTTTGTTCCCGTGCGTTCGTTGTCCGCGCCGGCCGGGGCCAGCGGGTGCCCGCCTCCGCGAATGTCCTCCGCCCTGGGCTGTGCCCAGGGCTCCCCCTTTATTTCGCTGCGGCGGGCACCCGCTGGCCCCAGCCTCGAACCTAGGCGCACCACCCCCTGCGACCACCTCCCACGCATCGGATCGGGACGGTGGGGCGCTCTGCGCAGCGAAATAAAGGAGGAGAGGCGGGCGCAGCCCGACTCGGGGGACATTCGCGGAGCAGAGTGCCCCGCCGGCCCGATCTCGCGCAACTGGGCGAGTGCAGGAACGAACGACCGCAGAGGGCCGACAGCCGACCTTGACCAGCGCGCGGATTTCCATTTAGGCATGAACCACCCTCCTCGCCGCTCGGGGCCGCGGCGCTTGCGGCAGGTTGTTGCGCAGGGTGCGGTTCTTGCTGTCCATCACATGCTGGCGCATGGCCTGGCCGGCCGTGTCGGGGTCCCCGCTGGCGATGGCCTTGACGATGGCGCGGTGCTCGCCGGCCGAGATCGGCAGCAGCTTGGCATCGGCCAGATTCATGCGCCGGAACAGCGACAGCTCGTTTATCAGGCGGCGGTAGATGGAGGTCAGCTTGCGGTTGCCGGTGAACGCGACCAGCTTGTCGTGGAAGTCGAGGTTGAGCAGGTGGTAGCTGTCGGCATCGCCAGTCTTGACGGCTTTTTCCATCGCCTCGACCATGGCGCGCACCGCGCGCAACTGCTCGGGCGTGATGGCCAGGGCCAGGCAGCGGCCGACGGCCTCGTCCATCATCGCGCGCAAGTCGAATATCTCCATCGCTTCGTCGAGCGGGATGCTGCGCACGAAGACGCCGCGGTTCTTTTCCTGGCGTACCAGGCCGGCTTCTTCGAGCATGCGAAAGGCCTCGCGCACCGGGCCGCGTGACACGCCCAGGGCCTCGGCCAGCGCGGCCTCGATCAGCTTGGCGCCAGGCGCAAGCTCGCCTTGCAGGATGCGGCGCTCGATTTCCTGCTGCACCACCGAGGTGAGCGAGCTGGACTGCAGCAGCGCAATCGTCGGGTGGGGCACGGCATTCATGGCTTCGATTGGACGGCGCCGACGGTAGATTGTCAACAATAGGCAAAATACCGTTGACACCGGGCGAAACCGCGCGTTACCGTGCCAGCTGCGACCCTGCCCCTGGGCGCACCGAGGATCCTCCGTCATGGACCGCGACCCCATCCTGCTCACCCCCGGCCCGCTCACCACCACGCTGCGCACCAAGCTGGCGATGCTGAAGGACTGGGGCTCGTGGGACGCCGATTTCAACGCTGTCACCGCCGGCCTGCGCTCGCGCCTGCTCGATATCGTGCAGGGCCAGGACAGCCATGTCGTGGTGCCCTTGCAGGGCAGCGGCACCTTCAGCGTCGAGGCTGCTGTCGCCACCGTGGTGCCGCGCGCGGGCCATGTGCTGGTGCTGGACAACGGCGCTTATTGCAAGCGCGCGGCCAGGCTCACGCAGTTGATGGGCCGGCGCGCGACCGTGCTGCCCTTCACCGAAGACGAGGCAGTGTCGCCGGCCACGCTCACTGCGGCACTTGCGGCCGATGCCTCCATTACGCATGTGATCCTGATCCACTGCGAAACCGGCGCCGGCGTGCTCAACCCGCTGCCTGCCGTGGCCGAGGTTTGCGAGAAGCACGGCAAGGGCCTGATCGTCGATGCCATGAGTTCCTTCGGCGCGCTGCCGATCGATGCCCGCATCGTTCGCTTCGACGCTTTGGTGGCCGCCAGCGGCAAATGCCTTGAGGGCGTGCCAGGGATGGGCTTCGTGTTCCTGCGCAAGGCCATGCTCGAAGGCTGCGCCGGCAACAGCCAATCGCTGGCGATGGACCTGCACGACCAGCATGTCTATATGGAGAAGACGACGCAGTGGCGCTTCACACCGCCCACGCATGTGATGTTGGCGCTGGCCGAAGCGGTGACGCAGTTCGTCGAGGAAGGCGGCCAGCCGGCGCGGCTGGCGCGCTACGCCGACAACTGCCGCGCGCTCGTCGAAGGCATGGCGGCACTCGGCTTCAAGCCT
>JANNGJ010000474.1:0-1592 GCA_031403815.1 Burkholderiales bacterium
CGCGGCGCACTTCGGCGTCGGTGGCGTTGGCGCCGGCCTCCACCAGCCAGCGGCCGAGCTCGCTCTTGATGAAGCCGGTGGCCATGCCGCTGGCCACTTCGCCGGCGTTGTAGCCGCCCATGCCGTCGGCCAGCACGGCCAACGCGCTGGTTTCGTCCAAGGCAACGGAGTCTTCGTTGTTGGAGCGCGCGCGGCCGGTGTCAGTGGCGCAGAAGTATTCGAGGTTCATGCACTGCGAAAGAGGTCGGCAGAGGCTGCGCTGAGAATGGGCTGAGCGATTGTGCCCCGACTGTCAGGGCGCCTCGGCACGGGGGGCTCACCGCACGCCGGGCGAGCGTGCGATTTGCCGCGGTCAGAACACACTTTGTTGCACGGCGCGCAGGGCGCTGGCCCAGGCGTCGCCGTCACGCTGGCGCTCGGCCGGCGAGCGCGCCAGCACCAGGGCCAATACCGCGTCGAGTGCAGCCGTCTGCGCGGCGGGCAGCTCGGGCCGCAACATGCGCACGGTTTGCGGCGCCTGGGTGGCCATGGCGCGCAGCAGCGCACCCATGGTGTCGGCTTCGAAGGGCAGGCGGCCGGTGAGCAGCTCGAACAGCAACACGCCCAGTGAGTACAGGTCGCCGGCCGCATCGGCGCGCGCGCCGGCCAGCATCTCGGGGGCCATGTAGGCCGGCGATCCGAGCAGCACGCCACTGCGGGTGGCCTCGGCGTCGACGGCGCGCGCCAGGCCGAAGTCGGTCAGCTTGACGCTGTCCGTGGCCGGGTCGAACATCACATTGGCCGGCTTGACATCGCGGTGCACGACGCCGGCGCGGTGTGCAAACGCCAAGGCTTCGGCCACCCGGGCGGCGATGCTCAACGCCAGCGGTTCGGGCAGCAGACGGCTGGGCCGGGTGTAGCGGCTGAGGTTGGTGCCCGTCAGCAACTCCATGGCGACAAAGCCCATGCCGCCTTGGAGCACCGCGCCGTGGGTGAGGACGATGCCGGGGTGGCGCAGGCGGATGGCGCTCAGGGTTTCGTGCTGGAAGCGACCCTGCGCGCCGGCCAGGGCCGGGTCACCCGGCTGGCCAAGCACGACGGCCTTGACCGCCAGCGGTGCGCCATCGGCCTCATCGAAAGCCAGGTAGAGCGCACCCATCGCGCCGCTTGTCAGCAGGCGCTCGATGCGCACGCCGCCCAACCGCGTGCCGACGGCCAGCAGGGCGCTGGTGCTGGAGGCGGGGGAAGTTGAGGTGGGTTGGGCCACGTGCAATCACTCAATCGAGCCTGACGAATCGCACAACAACCGTTCGCGCTGAGCCTGTCGAAGCGCTGCGTGGGGGGCGACCGCTGCAGGAAAACCCGCTTACTTGACAACCAGCACCGGCACGCTGGCATGCTCGATCGCGCTTTGCGCCACGGAGCCCAATAGGGCCGCTCCGATGGCGCCCAGGCCCCGCGCTCCGACCACAATCATGTCGCAGGCCTGCTCGCGCGCCACGTCGCCGATCGTCGGCCCCGGCTCACCAACCCGCAGGTGGTCTTGGTGGGCCAGGCCGGCGCTGTCCAGCACGGCGCGGGCCGGGGCGAGGGCGGTCTCGCCGAGCTCGCGG
>JANNGJ010000475.1:0-19184 GCA_031403815.1 Burkholderiales bacterium
TCTACCGCGGCGCCCAATTCGGCCATATCAAGAAGAAGTTCACCCTGCCGATCGGCTTGCCGGTGGAGATGGATGCCAGTGCAGGAACGATCAAGTACCTGAGCGCGGCGGTGTTGTGAGGCTCTTGCTCGCGCCCATGGAGGGCCTGCTCGACCACTGCCTGCGCGATGTGCTGACGCGGGCCGGTGGCGTGGACCGCTGCGTCTCGGAGTTCATCCGCGTCACCGATCAATTGCTGCCCGACCGCGTCTTCCTGCGCCTGATGCCGGAGTTGGCGCACGGCAGCCGCACCGCAGCCGGTACGCCGGTGCGGGCGCAACTGCTCGGCTCGGACGCCGCCTGCATGGCCGACAACGCCGCCGCGCTGGCGGCCCTCGGCACCGAAGGCGTGGACCTCAACTTCGGCTGCCCGGCGCCCACCGTCAACCGGCACCGCGGCGGCGCGGTGCTGCTGGACGAACCCGACCTGGTCGGCGCCATCGTGGCGGCAGTGCGGCGTGCGGTGCCTGCCGCGTTGCCGGTCTCGGCCAAGATGCGCCTGGGCCACCGCGACAGCGCCCTGATGCTGGACAACGCGCGCGCCATCGCCGCGGCCGGCGCCAGCGAGCTGGTGGTGCATGCCCGTACCAAGGCCGACGGCTACCGGCCGCCGGCCTATTGGGACAGCATCGCGCTGATCCGCGAGGTGGTGAGCATTCCGGTGGTGGCCAATGGCGAGATCTGGACCGCGGACGACGCGCGCCGCTGCCGCGAGGCCTCGGGTTGCGACGCCTTGATGCTCGGCCGCGGCATGGTCGCCGACCCCGGTCTGGCCCTGGCCATTCGCGGCGCGCACGCGCCCGCCTTGGCCTGGCCTGCGCTGCTGCCCCTGGTGGCGCTGTACTGGCAGCGGGTGGTGACCCATGTGCAGCCCAAGCACCAGGCCGGACGCTTGAAGCAGTGGCTCAACCTGCTGCGCCGGCGACACCCCGAGGCCCAGCTGGCCTTCGATGCCGTGCGCACCATCACCGACCCGGCGCTGGTGCGCGCGCAACTGTTCGCTGCAGCCTGAGCGCCATCGGGCCACCCGATACCATCCCCGTCAACAGGAGTCTTCATGCACTACCGCAACCTCGGCAAGAGCCCGCTCAAGGTGTCCACCCTCTGTCTTGGCACGATGATGTTCGGCGACCAGACCGACCGGGCTGAAGCGAAGAACATCGTTGCCCACGCGCACGAACACGGCGTCAACTTCATCGACACCGCCGACGTCTATTCCACCGGCAAGTCGGAGTCCATGGTCGGTGACTTGCTCGACGGCGCGCGCCACGACTGGGTGCTGGCCACCAAGGTCGGCAACAAGATGAGTGAGCGGCCCAACGAGTCGCACTACGCGCGCAGCTGGGTGCTGCGCGAGTGCGACGCCAGCCTGCAGCGCCTGGGCACCGACCACATCGACTTGTACTACCTGCACCGCGACTACAACGGCATGGACCTGGAAGAGCCGCTGCGCGCCATCGATGCGTTGTTGCGTGCAGGCAAGATTCGCGCTTGGGGCTTGTCCAACTTTCGCGGCTGGCGCATTGCCGAAGCGGTGCACATGGCGCGCCAAATCAACATGCCCGCCCCGGTGGTCTGCCAGCCCTACTACAACCTGCTCAACCGCCAGCCCGAAGTGGAGGTGCTGCCGGCCTGCCTGCACCACGGTATCGGCGTGGTGCCCTACAGCCCGATCGCGCGCGGCGTGCTTGCCGGCAAGTACGCACCGGGCGCGAAGCCGGCCGAGGGCACGCGCGCCGGGCGTGGTGACAAGCGCATGCTGGAGTCCGAGTTCCGCGAGGAATCGCTGGCGATCGCGCAAACGCTCAAGGAACACTGCGCGCAGAAGGGCGTGACGCTGTCCCACTTCGCCAGCGCCTGGGTGCTGGCGCACCGCGCTGTCAGCGCCGTGATCGCGGGCCCGCGCACGCTCGCGCAGTGGCAGGACTACTTCGGCGCACTGGACTGCGTCATCAGCGCCGAGGACGAAGCCTTGGTCGACGCCTTGGTCAAACCCGGTCACCCGTCGACCCCCGGCTATTCCGACCCGCAGTACCCGCTGGACGCGCGACGCTGAGGTCAGCGCAAAACCAGGCTCGGCCGTTGCTGTCGGGTGCCGTGGCACTGCGCCCGGACCCATTCACGACTATCCTTTCCAGCGTTTTCAACCCAAGGAGTTCTGCATGACCCGTCCCCAAACCCTGCCGCGCCGCGTCTTTCTGATGACGGTGGCTGCCACCGGCACCGTCCTGGCCACCGGCGTGCGCGCCCAGGCCATGGTCGACGAGAAGGACGCCCAGGCCGCGGCGCTCGGCTACGTGGCCGACGCCAAGCGCGTCGATGTCAAGAAGTACCCCAAGTTCGCTGCCGGCCAGAACTGCGTCGGTTGCGCGCTGTATCAAGGCAAGGCGGCCGACAAGGCAGGCGGCTGTCCGCTGTTTGCAGGCAAGCAGGTCGCGGGTGCAGGCTGGTGCAGCGCCTGGGCCAAGAAGGGCTGAGCGCCGTCGTCACTTTCGAGGCTGTGCCGCTATGGGTGCAGCCTCGTGCGAGGCTGAGGCAGACCCAGCGTGCTAACGCGCCTGCGCCGATCCTTCAGCGGGCCGGCTCCGCGTAGCCGACACGAATCATCGCCGCAGCGCCGGCTTTGCGCGCCGGCTTGGGCCGCGGGGCCGCTTCGGCGGCTGATACCAGGGCCTCTCCGGCCAGCCAGCGCCGGATGTTGAGCGCGTCAAGCGCACGAGCCGACGAGGCCACGGCGCCGATCAACACCACGCTGACGGTGCGCTCCCCGGCGCGCAGGCGCATCGTCAGGCAGCGGCCGGCCTCGTTGGTGAACCCGGTCTTGGAGGCCAGCACATCCCAGCCGGCCTTGCCCACCAGGCTGTTGGTGTTGCGCACGGCCCAGGGCTGGCCGTTGACCAGGACGGCGTGGCTGCGTTGGCTGGTGATCTGTGCGATCAGCGGATAAGCCTGTGTGGTCTGCAGCACCCGGGCCATGTCCAGGGCGCTGGCGTGGTTGTCGGGCGACAGGCCAGTCGGCTCCACCAGGCGGGTGTGGCTCAGGCCGAGGGCACCGATCTTGCGTTGTGTGGCTTCGGCGAAAGCGGCCGAGCCGCCAGGATAGCTGCGCGCCAGCGCAGCCGCGGCATGGTTGTCGGACGCAATCAGCGCCAGCTCGAGCAGGGTTTCGCGTGACACCCAAGCACCCACCGGCACGCCGCCGCGGGTGTGCTTCAAGGTGTCCATGTCGGCGTCTTCGATGCGAATCGCCTCGGCAAGGTCCTGGCGGGCGTCAAGCACCACCATGACGGTCATCAGCTTGGTCAGCGAGGCGATGGGCGCGGCCGTGGCAGCGTCCTTCTGCAGCAGCACCTCGCCATTGGCTTCGTCGATCACCACCACATGCGCCGAACCGAAGCTGGCGGGGGCGGCCCAGCCCGCCGAAGCGCAGGCGATCAACAGGCAGGCCAGCAGGGGTTTGAACATCGGGATGGGCATGGCGGCGGCGTGGGGCGCGCGCCGACACGACGCACAACGCGCTTATCGACGATTTCGTTGTCAATCAGAGCCGCTGCGACGCGCAAGCGCGACTTGCGGCACGCAAATCGCCCCAAGCGGGGCCGGTGGCCACCGAGAGCGGTGACCACCGGCGCCGGCGCCGAGGCGTGGGCTCAGTTCGGCTCGGCAGCGATGGCGCGGTAGGTCAGCGCACCCAGCACCGCACCGACCATGGGTGCCAGCCAGAACAGCCACAGCTGCTCGATGGCCCAGCCGCCCGCGAACAGCGCCACGCCGGTGCTGCGTGCCGGATTGACGGAGGTGTTCGTGACCGCAATGCTGATCAGGTGGATGAGCGTCGGCGCCAGGCCGTGCACGCCGATGCCCGCACCCGCAAAGGCGGCAGCCAGCACAGCGCTGCCGCAGCCGCCCAGCACCAGCCAGAAGGTCTCCAACAACTCGGTACCGTACTTGTTGATTGCAGTTTCCTCGTGGGGGTGAATGTGGTCGTTCTGTACTGCATCGCGCGGGCACCCCGTGCGCCGCGCCCGCGACTCTGCGTCAAGCCGACAGACCGGCTTTGCTTCGCAGCGCCTCCGTCGTCTCGCCGGGCCCGTCGGCGCGCCAGCCCGGTGCCATCAGCAGGGTGCCGAGCACGGCGCGCAGTGAGCGCGCGCGGACCAGGTCGCGCACCAATTGGCCCCAGGCCTGGAATTCCACCCGCAGCGGGTTGTAGCTGGTCATCGGCTTGACCAGGCCGTAGCGGCAGGGGACGTCGTCGCGCTCGGCGCGGTAGGTGCCGAACAGGCGGTCAAAGACGATCAGCACGCCGCCGTAGTTGGCATCCAGGTACTCGAGGTTGGCAGCGTGGTGGACGCGGTGGGCCGAGGGCGTGTTGAGCAGGTACTCCAACCAGCCGAGCTTGGGAATCCAGGTGGCGTGGATCCAGAACTGGTAGAGCAGGTTCAACTGCAACATGGCAAACACCACCTTGGGCGGAAAGCCGAGCCAGACCAGGGGCACGAAGAACACCGCGGCGCCGGTCAGCCGGCCCAGGATGCCGATGCGGTAGGCCGCGCTCAGGTTCAACTGATTGGGCGAGTGGTGCACCGCATGGTTGCACCAGAACCAGCGCACGCGGTGTGCCGCGCGGTGGTACCAGTAATAACAGAACTCCTGGCCGATGAAGAGGGCGAGCAGGGCCGGCGCCGTGTCCAGGGCGACGTCACCGAGCCGGTGTTCGTAAGCCAGCAGGATGAGCGGCGCGGCAATGCTCAGCGGCAGGAAGATCTGGATGGCGATGCGCAGCACCAGGTCGAGCAAGGACACGCCCGTGGCGCGCCAGTCGTAGCCGCCGAGGCGCGCCAGCACCAGCGCTTCGATCAGCGATGCGCTCACCACCATGGGCAAGGCGACGAAGAGGAGGAATTTGTCGATACCGAACATGACGCCAATGTGCGGCATGCAAGTTGCCGCTTTGTTGCGCCCGGTGGCGCAGCGCTGTGCGCACAACGCACATCGATTCTGCCCTCACCCGGCGCGGGCTGCGCCGCCGCCACAGAGGCAAGCTGCGCCCACGGCTCGCAACAAACGGCAACGGCTGCGCGGGAAATCCCGGGCCCCCGTAGGTAGCCGTGTATCACCCGCGCCATCGGCGGCGATGCAACATCAAGCGTACTCGGCCTCGAAGCCGGGTCCCAGGAGACAAGCCATGCGCGTGATTCCAATTGCTGCCCCAAGTGTTGCCGACAGTGCCTGCAGCGAGGGTGACGGTGCGGTACCCAAGCTCGACTTGCCACTGGCACGGCGTGAGTTTCTCAAGGGCTCGGGCATCCTGATGGGCAGCATTGCGGCCGGCAGCGCGCTCGCTGCGTTGGCGCCGTCGCCGGCCTGGGCCCTGGAGCTGAAGACGCTCTCCACCGCCGAGGGCGCGACGCTGATGAAGATGGGCCGCACGCTCTACCCGCACAAGAAGCTGGCCGACGCGGTGTATGCCCTGCTGGCCAAAGACCTCGATGGCAAAGCCAGCGGTGACGCGGCCGCGGCCAAGTTGCTCAAGGAAGGCGTTGCAGCGCTGAACAGCGCGGCCGGCGGCAACTTTGCCAAGGCCAGCGCGAAGAAGCAGCTTGAAGTCGTGAAGGCCATCGCCGACCAGCCCTTCTTCAACACCGTGCGGGGCCAGTGCGTCACCTCGCTGTACGACAACGACATGGCCTATGCCACCTTCGGCTACCCCGGCTCGGCCTGGGAGAAGGGTGGCTACATCACGCGCGGCTTTCAGGATTTGAAGTGGCTGCCCGCGCCCTCGCTCGACGCCAGCCCCAAGCCCTTCATCGGCTGACCCCGGAGACCCATCATGGCCAAATTTGCGCAGACCGACGACGCTGTGGTCGTCATCATCGGTTCGGGTGCCGGCGGCGGCACCCTGGCCAACGAGTTGTGCCAGAAGGGCATCAAGGTGGTGGTGCTCGAAGCCGGCGCAATGCAGTCGCAGGCGACCTTCATCAACGACGAGTGGAAGTCTTTCCTGCAACTGGCCTGGCTGGACCCACGCACCACCTCGGGCAACTGGCGCGTGGCCAAGGACTTCGCCGGCCTGCCGGCCTGGATCTGCAAAACCGTGGGCGGCTCGACAACGCACTGGGCCGGCGCCTCGCTGCGCCTGCAAGCGCATGAGTTCAAGGCCCCGCACCACCTATGGCGACATCAAAGGCGCCAGCCTGCAAGACTGGCCGCTGACGCTGGACGAGCTTGCGCCCTGGTACACCAAGGCCGAAGACAAGATGGGCGTGACACGCACCCACGGCATCCCCGGCCTGCCCGGCAACAACAACTTCAAGGTCATGCATGCCGGCGCGAAGAAGCTCGGCTACAAAGAGGTTCACACCGGCAACATGGCCATCAACAGCCATCCGCGCGACGACCGCGGGCGCTGCATGCAACTTGGCTTCTGCTTTCAGGGCTGCAAGAGCGGCGCCAAGTGGAGCACCCTGTATGTCGAGCTACCCAAGGCCGAGAAGACGGGCAACCTCGACCTGCGACCCGATTCACATGTCACGCGCATCGAGCACAACGAAGCCGGCAAGGTCACCGGCGTGGTGTATTTCGACAAGGACGGCAAAGAGCAGCGCCAAAAGGCCCGCGCCGTGGCGGTGGCCGGCAACTCGATCGAGACGCCGCGCTTGCTCTTGATGTCGGCGTCAGCCAAGTTCAAGGACGGTCTGGCCAACTCCTCCGGCCAGGTCGGGCGCAACTACATGCGCCACATGACGGGCTCGGTCTATGCCGCCTTCAAGGACCCGGTGCACATGTACCGCGGCACCACCATGGCCGGCATCATCCAGGACGAAGCCAAGCACGACACCAAGCGCGGCTTTGCCGCCGGCTACGAGATGGAGACCCTGGCCCTGGGCGTGCCCTTCATGGCCGCCTTCCTCGACCCCGGTGGCTGGGGCGAAGACCACGCCTGGTGGATGGACCACTACACCCACACCGCCGGCATGTGGCTGGTGGGCGAAGACATGCCACGCGAGGGCAACCGCATCACGCTCAACGACAAGGTCAAGGACAGATGGGGCAACCCGGCGCCCAACGTGCATTTCGATGACCATGAGAATGACATTGCCATGCGCAACCACGCCTTCGCGCAGGGCGAAAAAGTCTATCGAGCCGCTGGCGCGATCCGCACCTTCCGAACCCCGCCCTACCCGAGCACACACAACCTGGGCACCGCGCGCATGGGCGCCTCGGCCGCCAGCAGTGTGTGCAACAGCTTCGGCCAGACGCATGACATCGCCAACCTGTTCATCTCAGACGGCAGCCAGTTCACCACCGGCGGCGCCGAGAACCCGACCCTGACCATCGTCACCCTGGCGATGCGCCAGGCCGACCACATCGCCAAGCAGATGACGGCGCGAGCCATCTAAGGGGCACCAGCATGTGTGAATACTTCGTCAAGGCCGACCCGATCCAGTACGAGCAGCGCACGCGCACGATCCGCATCCACGGCGTGTTGACGAGCATCCGGCTGGAGAACATGGTCTGGGACATCCTGGCCGAGATGGCCGAGGCCGAGCGCTGCACAACGAATGCCCTAATCGTGCAGTTCCACGACGAGATCCTGGCGCACCGCGGCGAGGTACCCAACTTCGCGTCTTTTCTGCGCGTCACCGGCATGCGCTTCTTGCGCCGCAAGCTCACCGAGACTGAGCGCGCGCTCGGCAGCGCGGGAGTGACAGACCCAAACGGTTTGGCGAAAGGGGCGGCGAAACCCTCGCCTTCTTCGAACCTCTCCAAGGTCGTGGCAATGGCCGCCCGTTCCTGAGACTGGCCGGCAGCGCAGGCACCGAGGGGCGAATGGCCAAAGTCATCCACAGCATGATCCGCGTGCTCGAACTCGAGCGCTCGCTGAAGTTCTATGCCGATGTGCTCGACCTGCACGAAGCGCATCGCCTGGATTTCCCCGACTTCGCGCTGGTCTATCTGCGCAACGCCGACAACGATTTCGAGATCGAGCTGACCCTGAACAAGGGCCGCGAAGAAGCCTATACGCACGGCACCGGCTACGGCCATGTCGGCGTTGTCGTGCCCGACGCGACGGCCACCCGCGCCGCCCTGGTAGGCAAGGGCTACGAGCCCGCCGAGGTGAAGGAGTTCAAGCGCGGCAGCGAACTGCTGGCGCGCTTTTTCTTCATCCAGGACCCCGACGGCTACAAGATCGAAGTGCTTGAGCGGCACGGCCACTACCGATGAATCGCCCCATCCTGGGCAAACCAACCACCACGGAGTTTTCGACATGAGCAGAAACGCATTTCGGCTCGGCTGCCTCGCTGCCGCGCTGGCCCTGGCCGGCACGGCCCAGGCGCAGAGCAACATCCAGAAGCTGCAGCAGATGAAGGTCGCCACCACCGACCTGAACATTCCCGTGGTGCCGCAAACCGGCGCCAACGCCAACGCTATCAAGGAGAACTTGAAGCGCGTCAAGCTGCCGGCCGGCTTCAAGATCGAGCTCTATGCGGTGGTGCCCGACGCGCGCCACATGGCCGTCGCACCTTCCACCAACATGCTCTTCGTCGGCACGCGCAAGACCAGCGTCTGGGCCGTCACCGACCGCAACAGCGATGGCGTCGCCGACGAGGTGAAGTCTTTCGCGCCGAGTCTGAAGTTCACCAACCCCAACGGCGTTTGCTGGACCAAGGACGGCTTCCTCATCGTCGCCGAGCACAACCGCATCCTCAACTTCCCGGCCGCCGAGTTCTTCTATGAAGGCCCGGATGTGGCGGTCATCACCGTCGTCGATCAGGGCAAGCTGATCCCGGTGGAAGAAGAGTCCTTCAACCATGGCGCGCGGGTGTGCAAGGTCGGCCCCGACGGCATGCTCTATGTCTCGTTGGGCCAGCCCTTCAACGTGCAGCCGCGCGAAAAACTCAAGTTGTACGAGCAGATCGGCATCGGCGGCATGCTGCGCATGAATGCCTTCGACGGCAGCAAGCGCGAGGTCTACGCGGTAGGCATCCGCAATTCCGTCGGCCACGACTTCAACCCCAAGGACGGCACGCTCTGGTTCACGGACAACCAGACCGACGGCATGGGCGACGACATCCCGATGGGCGAGATCAACCGCATCACGCGCGCCGGCCAGCACTTCGGCTACCCGTTCAAGCAGGGCGACACGCGCATCACCGAGAGCGGCTACGACAAAGACCCGCTGCCGCCCAACATGACGGAGCCTCAAGTCAAGACCATCGCCCACGCCGCCGACCTGGGCATGAGCTTCTACACCGGCAAGATGTTCCCGGCCAAGTACCAGGGCGGCTTCTTCTCGGCCCAGCATGGTTCCTGGAACCGCACCAAGCCCGTCGGTGCCCAGGTGCTGTTCACCAGCCTGAAGGCCGACGGCACGGCCGACAAGACGGAAGTCTTCGCTGAAGGCTGGCTCGACGCCAACGGCCTGTACCGCGGCCGGCCGGTCGATGTGGCGGTGATGAAAGACGGCTCGCTGCTCGTGTCTGACGATTTCGCGGGTGCCATCTACCGTGTGAGCTACACGGCGCCGTGAGCTTGAGTAGTGTCTCGGGGGCCAGCGCTGCGGCGCTGGCCCTTCTGTGGGCAATGGCCGCGCCGGCACAGGCGCGCGACGCCATGGCCGGGCGCGACAAGGCCGCCGCCTGCGCTGTCTGTCACGGCCCACTGGGCCTGTCGGTCACGCCGGATGCGCCGCACCTGGCCGGTCAGCCGTCCCTGTATGTGGCCACGCAATTGCGCGCCTACCGCAGCGGCGCGCGGCGTCATGAAGTGATGGCCGTGATGGCCCGGCCTTTGTCCGACGACGACATCGACAACCTGGCGGCTTGGTATGCGTCGCTGAAAATCTCCGTACAGTCGGCACCATGAAATTTATGCCAAAAACGACAGCGCTGGCCGCTGCGATGGGAACCGCGCTCACCGGTGCAGCGCTGGCGCAAGCGCCGGCGCCCGTCGCCGAAACCATCGTCATCACCGCCGAGCGCTCGCGCCAGTCGAGCTTTGACGCGCCGGCGGCCATCAGCGCCGTCACGCGCGATGTCATCGAGGCCGGCGGGCCGCAGGTCAACCTGTCGGAGGTGCTCAACCGCGTGCCCGGCATCACCGTGTTGAACCGGCAGAACTACGCCCAGGACTTGCAGCTCTCGATCCGCGGCTTCGGTTCGCGCTCGACCTTCGGCATCCGCGGCGTGCGCCTGATCGTTGACGGCATTCCGGCGACCATGCCCGACGGCCAGGGCCAGGCCTCCAACATCGCCCTGAGTTCAACCCAACGCATCGAAGTGCTGCGCGGCCCGCTGGCGCAGCTGTATGGCAATGCCGCGGGCGGCGTGGTGCAGGTCGTCAGCGGCAGCGACGCGAGCGTGCCGACGACGACCCTGCGCACGGCGGTTGGCCGCGACGGCCTGGTCCGGCTGGGTCTGAGTTTTGCCAACAACACGGCCGATGACGAGGTGCTGCTCGATGCCTCGCACTTCCGCACCGACGGCTACCGCGAGCACAGCCGCGCCGAGCGCACCCAGCTCAATGCCAAGTGGCAACACCGCTTGGGCGCCGACAGCCGCGTCACCCTGGTCATCAACTCGCTCGACCAGCCGACTTCGCTCGACCCCTTGGGCCTGACGCGCGCGCAGTGGCAGGCCAACCCCGAGCAGGCGGTGGCATTGGCCAAGACGCAGAACGCGCGCAAGTCGGTGGCGCAGGACCAGATCGGCATCGTGCTTGAACACGCGCTGAGCTCGGCGACGAGCCTCTCGGCGCGCGTTTATGCCGGCACGCGCACGCTCGACAACGCCCTCTCGATTCCCCCTGCGGCGCAGGCCGCGGCCACTGCCAGCGGCGGCATCGTCGCCTTCGAGCGCGGCTACAGCGGCCTGGGCGTGACCCTGTCGCACCGCGTGCCGCTCGGCGCGAGTCAGGCGCTGCGGCTGACGGCCGGTGTCGAGCTCGACGCGCTGAACGAAGACCGGCGCGGCTACCTCAACACCGCCGGTGTGCAGGGCGCCCTCAAGCGCGACGAGCACAACACGGTGAATAACCGCGATGCCTTCGCCCAGGCCGCCTGGGAGTTCGACGCCGGCCTGACGGCCACGGCCGGCGTGCGCGCCAGCCGCGTCAAGTTCAACAGCCTCGACCGCTTCATCGTCGCCGGCAACCCAGACGACAGCGGCGGCGTCAACTACAGCGCCACCAGCCCTGTGCTCGGCCTGGCCTGGCGCGCTTCGCCCACGCTGAACCTGTACGCCAACGCCGGCCAGGGCTTCGAGACCCCGACCTTCACCGAACTGGCCTACCGCCCGGTCGGCACCGGCCTCAACACCAGCCTGCGCGCCGCGCGTGGGCGCCACGCCGAGCTGGGTGCCAAGTGGCGCCTGGCGCCTGAGCACCGCATCGACCTGGCCCTGTTCAACATCGACACCCGCAACGAAATCGTGGTCGATACCAACAGCGGCGGCCGCTCGACCTTCAAGAACGCCGGCCGCACCCAGCGCCGGGGCGCCGAGCTGCAATACGTCGGCAGCTTCGCCAGCGATTGGCGCGCCACCCTGGCGCTGACGGCCTTGCGCGCCAACTTCCGCGACGCCTTTGTCAGCGGCAGCGGCGCCGCCGCTGTGCCGATCCCGGCCGGCAACGCATTGCCCGGCACGCCCAACCGCAGCGCCTTTGCCGAACTCGCCTACGCGCCGACCGGGGCCTGGGGCGGCTTCAATGCAGCCATCGAGCTGGTCCATGTCGGGCGCTTGTTCGTCAACGACGCCAACAGCGACAGCGCACCGGCCAGCAGCATCGTCAACCTGCGTGCTGGGCTGGCGCAGAGTGTCGGCGCCTGGAGCTTCACGCAACTGCTGCGCATCGACAACGCCGCCGACAAGCGCTACGCCGGCTCAGTGATCGTCAATGAAGCCAACGGGCGCTTCTTCGAACCGGCGCTGCCGCGCGGGGCGTTGCTGGCGCTGACCGCGAAGTACGCCCTGCGCAACTAGCCCTGCCGGAAGGCTGTCGTGCGCGGCTCAGGGCTTGGCCGCCGGGACGGCGCGGGATGACATCGCCCGCGTGAGCCAGATGAAGGCGACGGCGGCCCAGCGCGCACCGCGGGGCGTTCTGACGATGGTGGGCTTCAAGACCCGGATCACAGGATTGGACATGCGGATCACTCCTTCTCGCGTTGGCGGCGCTGAACAGCCCCGCACAAACGAAGACTAGGGTTTTCACCTAGACTTTGCCAATTGCGATGCCGAATCCGGTCATCACCACGACGAATGCCCCCTGATATCACCCCATGAACCGGTCCGCGACGAACTTCCGCACCCTCGACCTGAACCTGCTGAAGGTTTTCGATGTCGTGATGGTCGAGCGCAACGTCACCCGCGCCGCGGCCCGGCTGGCGATGACGCAGCCCGCCGTCAGCAATGCCCTGCGCCGCCTGCGCGAGGCGACCCACGAGGAGTTGTTCGTGCCCAACGCCAGCGGCGTCACGCCCACGTTGCACGCGCAGAACCTGTGGCCTACCGTGCGCACATCGCTCGACAGCCTGCAAGAAGCCTTCGAGCCACAGGGCTTCGATGCGCGTACCGATGTGCGCAGCTTCACGCTGGCAATGGCCGACGCGACGGCGGCCCTCATCGTGCCGGCGCTCGTGACGATGCTGCAGGCCGAGCAGGCGCGGGTCGATCTGCGCGTCGTGCCACTGGCCTCACGCGACCCGCGCCCACTGCTCGAGCAGGGCCAGGCCGACCTCGCGCTCGGCTTCTTCCCCGATGTGCGTGCCGCGCTTGCCGCCGAGGGCGACCACGGTCTGCAGCGCCTGGAAGCCCTGTACGGCTGCGAATACGCCTGTGTGATGCGTCAGGGCCACCCGCTGGCGGCACCTGGCGCATTGACGCTCGACGCCTACTGCGCCGCCGACCACCTGCGCGTGAGCTTCGCCGGCCGCCCGCGCGGCTTCGTCGATGAAGCGCTGGCCGGTCTCGGCCGCGAGCGCCGCGTGATGATCGCAGTGAGCAATTTCTTCACCGCCGGCGCGACCGTGCACCAGTCCGACCTTCTGACGGTGTTGCCGCGCAGCTTCGTGCCGGCAACCGGCTTTGCGGCACAACTGGCCTTGGTCGACCTGCCGTTCGACATGCCTGGCATCGAAGTCGGCCTGCTCTGGCATCGCCGCCATGAGCAGGACACCGCTCAACGCTGGTTGCGCCAAACCGTGCGCCGCGCGGCAGGCCAGGTGGCTGCGCAGACGCGCTGCTAGGCGCTTAGTACGACGAACCGCCGCGGGCGTAGGAGCGCAGTTCGCGTGACAGCGTCGGATTGGTGTCGCGCCAGCGCTCGGCCACAGCCAGCAGATCGCGGTTGGCGCGGCGGCAGCCGATGTCCCCGAGAAACAGCCGCACGCCATGACCCAGGCTCGTCAACCTTTGGCCGATGACGACACGCAGTGAGGCGCCGCGCGGCAGCCGCGGTGCCAAGCCCGTTGGGAGATGTTGAACTTGTTGGCTTGCCATGATGGTTGCCCTCGCTGAATGACGGGCCAAGTCAGCCCGATGCCTTCAGATTAGGGTAAACACCTGGTTTTGAACAATTGCCGCTGCGAATCCCCCCATCACGGCGGCGAATGCAGCGCGAGGCGCCGCCGTCACGGCTTGGGCGTGCTTGCTGGCCCGACGTTCGCCGGCCCAGGGCGTGGCGATGTCCGCCCTGCGCGAGCAGGGGCTGGTGGCCCAGCACGCAAGCTCACATGCTTCGCTGCGTGCTTGCCCTCTGCACTTGCCACATCGGTGCCGCCTGCACCACATCGCCCACCACCAGGATCGCCGGGCTGAGCAGGCCTTCGCGCGCAATCGTCGTGGCCAGGCTGTCCAGGGTGCACAGGGCATCGCGCTGCTGCGGCGTGTGGGCGGCGCAGATCACGGCCGAGGGTGTGCTGCCCGCCAGGCCGCCTTGGCGCAGTGCTGCGACGAGGGACTCGACCCGCGCCACGCCCATGTAGATCACCAGGGTCAGGCCGCTGCGCGCCAGCGCCGCCCAGTCGGGCTCTTGCGCGCTGCCGTGACCGGTGACCAGGGCCACGCCGTGCGTGAAGCGACGGTCGGTGACGGGGATGCCGATGGCCGCCGGCGCGGCAATGCCGGCGGTGATGCCGTTGATGACCTCGACCTCGATGCCGGCCGCGCGCAGCGCGTCGCACTCCTCGCCGCCGCGGCCGAACACAAAGGGGTCGCCGCCCTTCAGGCGCACGACGTGCTCGCCACGCCTGGCCTCAGCGATCATCAGCCGCTCGATGAAGACTTGGGGTGTGGACGGCAAACCGCCGGACTGCCCCAAGGGTTGTACGCCCCCCCGGGGGGCCGCCATCGCGCGCGATGGCTTGGGGGTACACATTCCGCCGCCGCGCTTGCCGACGTGGATCACACGCGCCGAGCGGCGCACATAGCGCAGCACGCCCTCGCTCACCAGGTCGTCGACCAGCACGACGCTGGCGCGGCGCAAGGCGCGCACGGCTTTGAGGGTGAGCAGTTCGGGGTCGCCGGGCCCGGCGCCGACCAGGCTCACGCGTCCGGCCATTGGTGTCGTCATGCCAGCTGCTCCTGCTCTTGCTCCTGCGCCCGCGCTTGCGTTTGCGTCTGCGTCTGGGCGATGTGCGCGGCCAGCGCCGTGATGGCACGCACCTGGGCTTGCAGCGGCACAGGCACGCGGCTGGGATCGCGCAGCACCGCCGTGATGAAGGCTGCCGTCGAGGCCGCATCGATGGCGCTGGGCAAGTCTGGCAGATGGGCCAGCACACCGCCTTGCGCCGGCACGCACAGCGCCTCGACGCGCTGGCCAGCGACAAAGGCCGCCATGCCCGGCGTGCGCCGCGCATCGGCTACCGGCTCGCCTTCGGTGCCGCGCAGCAGCAGCAAGGCGTCGGCGCCGGTCTCGGCCAGGAACTGCGCCAGCGATTCGCCGTACTCGGGGTGGGTGTGATTGACCACGCGCAGGGATCGCTGCGCTGGTGATGACGGCACGCTGCGCTGCGCTGGCGGTGAAGGCAGCGCGAGCAACTTGGCCACGCTGTGGCCCGGGTTGCGCAGGCCCACCTGCCAGCGCAGGTCAAGCAGGCGCGCCAGCGGCGGGCACAGGGCGTCGGTGCTGACCCACACCGGCTGCTGCCGGGCCCAGGCCGCGTCGATCGCGCTGGCATCGTCGGCGCTGTCGATGGCGCTCCAGCCCAGCGCACTGAAGACGGCATGGCTGGTCACACGCACAGGGTCCAGCGCTGGGCCGTGCACCATCACCGCCAGCCCTTGCTGCGCCAACAGGCCACCCAGCAGGGGGGTGAGGTTGGGCAGCTTGCGCGCGCCGTTGTAGGAGGGCAGCCAGATCACCGGCTGCGGGCTGCGCCGAACCGCTGCGGCGATGGCGGGTGCAATCTGCGCCTGCGCCGCCGCCACAAAGCCGGCCAGCTCGGCCGGGCTTTCGCCCTTGATGCG
This sequence comes from Burkholderiales bacterium, assembly GCA_031403815.1. Taxonomy (GTDB): domain Bacteria; phylum Pseudomonadota; class Gammaproteobacteria; order Burkholderiales; family Burkholderiaceae_C; genus CADEEN01. The sequence continues at coordinate 15,507 of JANNGJ010000475.1, forward strand.
CATCGCGATCACAAAGGCGCCGAGCTGCACGTCGCTGACGTTGCCGGCGAAGACCTGGCGCAACAAGTCTTCGGCCTGCGCCGCGCTGAGCGAGCGCGCGCCGTCCTTGCCGCGGCCGATTTCCTTGAGGTAGGCGGCAATGCTCATCAGGCAAGGCCCGTGCTTCGCACGACCCGGTTCGCCTTGGGAACGGCCCAGCGGCTCATGCCGTTACACCGTTCGCACTGAGCCCGTCGAAGGGCAGGCTGGCTTCGACAGGCTCAGCCCGAACTGGCGTTGGTGGGAGCCGGGCCACCAAGGCCCGCACCGCCGGCAGGCACGAGCCGCATTGCGTGCCGCAGCGCAGCTTGTCTTGCACCTGTGCCAGGCGCGCGTCGGCGCCGCCCGTGCATGACGCGAGCGTGGCGACGATCTTGGCCTGGCTGACATCGAAGCAATTGCAGACCTGCGGCGCGCGCGGCGCCACCGCCATGGGTGCGCTGGCACGGGCGCTCAGCAAGGCCTGGCCAAAGGGGCGGGCGGGCAGGCCGTCTTGCAATAGGCCGAGCACCCAGGTGGCCGCCGCGGCATCGCCGGCGAGCAAGAAAGCGTCGAGCGGGGCCTGCGCCGGGTCGCCGCTGCGGCCCAGACGCATGGCGCGGCGCTGGCCACGCCGCGCATCGGCGTAGCGCAGCACGCCTTCACCGACCAGGGTCAGCGCCTGCTCGATCTCGGCCAATTGCGCGTCGCTGTCGGCCTGCACGGCGGCGCAGCGCAGCAGCAGGCCGACGCGGCCATCGGGCTCGCGGCCGAAGGGCACGCAGCTGGCATAGGCCCAGCGCGGCAGCAGCGCGCGCAGGCGCTCGCGCAGGGTTTGCAACTCGGCCTCGGGCAGCCAGGCGCTGGCGACCAGGCGCCACGGCAGCTCGGCGCGCTCGACGCGGATGGCGGCATGCTTGAACTCGGGCTGCTTCGATTGCGGGCAGCGGGCGGTCGTGGTCAACGCATTGACGCCAAGCAGCGCCGCACCGTCCGCGCCGTGGCCGCTGACGAACTCTTCGCCCCAGTGCATGGCGATGAAGGCCTGCGTCGGCGGCACGGCGTCGCTGGGCTGCACTGGCAGCAAGATCTCGCCGCGGCGCGACTGCACGCGCAGCAGGTCGCCGGCCTGCCACTGGCGGCGCGCGAGTTCCTGCGGGTGCAGCTCGATCGACGGCTCGCTGGCATGGCCGAACAGGCGCCCGAGCGTGCCGCTGCGGCTCATGCCGTGCCACTGGTCGCGCAGGCGGCCGGTGGTCAGCGAGAACGGGTAACGCGCGTCGCGCGGCTCGGCCACCGGCCGCCAGGCCGGCGCAGCGAAGCGCGCGCGGCCGTCGGGGGTGGCGAAGCGGCCATCGGCGTACAGGCGCGCCGTGCCGATCGTTTGGCCTTCGGGGCAGGGCCACTGTTGCGGCGCGGCGTCGAGCGCGGGATAACCGAGGCCGGTGATGTCGAGATCGCGGCCACGCGAGCTTTCGCGGTGCTCGTTCCATACCGCTTCGGCGCTGGCGTAGGGGAAAAGCGTGGCGCCATCGGCGCGGCGGGCCGGCAGACGGGCTTCCAGGCGGCGCGCGAAGTCCACGCCGATGGCCCAGTCGTCGCGCGCCTGGCCGGGGGCGGGCACCGCAGCGCGCACGCGGCTGATGCGGCGCTCGCTGTTGGTGACGGTGCCGTCTTTCTCGCCCCAGGTGGTGGCCGGCAACAACAGGTCGGCATAGGGCGCGGTGGCCGTGGTGGCAAAGGCCTCTTGCAAGACCACGAACTCGCAGCGTTGCAGCGCGCGCCGCACCATGGCCTGGTCGGGCAGCGACTGGGCCGGGTTGGTGCACGCGATCCAGAGCGCCTTGATGGCACCGTCGGCAGCCGCCTCGAACATCTCGACCGCAGCTTTGCCGGGGGCAGCCGGCACATCGGCAACGCCCCACAGCGCCGCCACTTCGGCACGGTGCACCGGGTTGGCCAGCTCGCGGTGCGCACTGAGCAAATTGGCCAGGCCGCCGACTTCGCGCCCGCCCATCGCATTCGGCTGGCCGGTGAGCGAGAACGGCCCCGCGCCCGGCTTGCCGATCTGGCCGGTGGCCAAGTGCAGGTTGATGAGAGCGGCATTCTTGTCGGTTCCGCTGCTGCTCTGATTCAGGCCTTGGCAGTAGAGCGACAGCGTCGGCGTGCGAATCTGAGCGTCGCCCGATCGGTCGACGCCGCCGAACCAGCGCGCGGCCTGCACGATGGCGTCTTCCTTCAAGCCGCAGAGCTGGGCCACATGCTTGGGCGTGAACTCGCGCACGCGGTCGCGCAGGGCGTCAAAGCCGCTGGTGTGCGCGGCGATGAAGGCGGTGTCGGTCAGGCCCTCCCACAGCAGCAGCAGGTGCAGCAGGCCGTGGAAGAGCGCTACGTCGGTGCCGGGCAGCAGCGCCAGGTGCAGGTCGGCCACGGCGGCGGTCTCGGTGCGGCGCGGGTCGGCCACGATCCACTTCTGCGCCGGGTTGGCGCGCTTGGCGTCTTCGAGGCGGCGGAACAGCACCGGGTGGGCCCAGACGGTGTTCGAGCCGGCGATGAAGACAGTTTGCGCCAGCGCCAGATCGTCGTAGCAATTCGGCGGCGCATCGCTGCCCAGAGTGGCCTTGTAGCCGGCCACGGCGCTGCTCATGCACAGGCGCGAATTGGTGTCGACGTTGTTGGTGCCGACGAGGCCCTTGCCGAGCTTGTTGAAGACGTAGTAGTCCTCCGTCAGCAACTGGCCCGAGAGGTAGAAGCCGACGGCGTCGGGGCCATGCGCGTTGACGATGGCGGCGAAGCGGTCGGCGGCGAGATCGAGGGCTCGGTCCCAGCCGACCGGCTCGGTCGGACCACCGCGCCGCGACCGAAGCTGTGGCGTGAGCAAGCGAGATTGCTGCGTGATGTGTGCCGCGGCCGTGAGGTGCAGGGTGCTGCCCTTGCTGCACAGACGGCCGAAGTTGGCGGGGTGATCGGGGTCGCCATGCACGCCGGTGATCTGCCCGTCAGCGCTTTCGATGATGACGCCGCAGCCGACGCCGCAGTAGCAGCAGGTGGACTTGGTTTGGTTCACGCCGGCAGACCGTTCGGGCTGAGCCTGTCGAAGCCCCGCGCGCACGCGCTCTTCGACAGGCTCAGGGCGAACGGATGTGGCGGCGGGTGGGTCATGCTTCGACCGTCGCCGCGAGCGAGGCCAGCTCGTCCGCGTCGAGAAAAACCTGCTGGCCCTCGAGCTTGACGGAAAAACGCTGCGTGCAGCCGGCGTCGGGCGCCTTGGCGCAGCCATCGGCCAGGCCGATGGTCCAGTTGTGCAGCGGGCAGGCGACGCTCTCGCCGAAGACGATGCCCTGGCTCAGCGGCCCGCCCTTGTGCGGGCAACGGTCGAGCAGGGCGAAGACCTTGTCGTCGGCGTTGCGGAAGATGGCCACAGCGTGGCCCTCGCTGCGGCTGACGCGGCGTGCGCCGAGCACCGGGATATCGGTCACAAGGCAGATCGGTTTCCACTGAGTCATAGAACCCCCTTGGCCCTGCGGGCCGTCCCCCGTGGACCCGAAGGGGCCACCTTGTGGCCCTCGGGGAGCGAGCACTTTCGGAGCGGCCGTGCCGTGCTCATCAGAGCGCTCCCAGTGGTTCAAACTGCCGCACATCGACGCGTGCGGCGTCGAA